>NZ_VHSI01000021.1:0-28574 GCF_013048705.1 Vibrio sp. A11
TTTCGTTTAACTCTCGCAGTTGCCAGACCGCAAGAGTGTTTTAACAAATTGAAAGGGGCTTTATAACTGACTTATAGCTGAAAGCTTTACGGAACCCCCAGCCTAGCTGGGGGTTTTCTCTATACAACAATAAAGCGCCTTGGCGGCGCTTCTATCGAGGTTAGGATGCTTGGTGCATTTGTCGTTCACGGGAGGCGAGTTCATCAAGATTGAATAACCTGACGTCCATTCTTGCCAGATCATGGCAATTTGGACAAGAATAATGCGCTTTACCGTCAATATATTCATGCTTAGTTAATTGGTTTGACAGTTTGCACCAATCGCACACTCCGATCACAGTAAACATTATTTCTCCCCACCTTATTCTGTTTGGTGTTTAATCTGTGCAGATTATCGCACATGCTCAGTAATTAAGTTAAGTATCTGTTACTGGCTTTGCGATGCTAATCGTTTGCTTTCTAATTTATTTAGAAGAGGTTGCGATATGTTTATTATAATTATTAACGCTTAGTTAACCTTTGGTTGATGATTTTCATCGCGCCGTTGAGACGTTTCATCTCTTCTTCGCTGCCTTGCAGATCGGGATGATAGATTTTACTCAGTTGTTTATAGCGTTGTTTGATGATTTTTTCATCGGGTAATCGATGAGGGTGAAAACCGAGTAGGGCGCAGGCCAAAGAAAAAGTCTGGTCGTGTTGGTGATGTGCCTGTTGGTGTTGTTGTTTTTTAAACTCTTGATAGAGCTTATCAAGTTGACGTTTTTGTTGTTTTATAATCGCCGCTTGCTGTTGGATCTGCTCTTTTTGTTCCATATTTAATTGCTCGGCTTGATGCTGTTGTTTGTTTTTGATTGAACGATACAGAGACAAGATGCCCATAATTAACAATAGGCCAATTAAAACGAACAAAAAATCGCTCATCAACGACATCGTATGATCTTGAGTTTGGCGTTCTTGTAACGCCTTATCTTCGTCCTCGTCCCTTAAACCGTCCTGTTGCGCTTGTATTTCGAGATTTTGTAAGGCAATTAATTGATTGACTCGACGTTGATTAAAACGTTGTTGTAATAGTTCACTGTAGCGTTGTTCACCTAGCGGATGGCGATCCGCAATACTGTGATACCAAATTTCTGCCATGAGCAATGATTGAGGGAGATATTCTCCTTGTTGATATAAACGTCCCATTGCTAAGGCTGCCTCAACATCACCTAAGGTGGCTGATTTGGTATACCAAAGTAGAGCTTGGGTTACATCAGTAGACGTACCTAGACCCTGTAAATAAGCATTGGCTAGTGGTGTCATTGCGGGTTGATAGCCGCGCTCTGCCGCTTGTAAAAACCAGTAATAGGCTTGGTCTGATTGCTGCGCTTGTTGATAGCTCACTGCTAATTGAAATTGTGCTTCCGGATTACCTAAGCGAGCTTGTTGGCGAACTTGATCGGTTTGCGCGGCAATAGGCCATGAACACACCAAGGTGAAAAACAGCAGTAACCAGGGTGATAAAACGTGCATGCTCAGCGTGTCCTAATGAGTTGATGGTTGTGATCACCGTATCGGTGCTAATGAGAAAAAGGCCCAATTAAGGGCCTTCTAAGTATACTCTTGTTCACTAAACTTGCCTTGCTGGAGGGCTTATTTTAGCGGCAAAATTTGAATGTCTACTCTGCGGTTACAAGCTCGTCCTTCCACAGTACTATTGGTACAAATTGGGAAGCGAGAGCCATTACCTCGCGCGATAGCTCGTCCTGGAGCGACTCCTTGTGACAATAAGAAGCTACGTACTGATTCAGCACGACGTTCCGATAGCACTTGGTTAGTGGTATCACCACCAGTACTGTCGGTATGCCCATCAATCACTAAACTGGTGTCTGGGTATTGGACAAGAATTTTGGCTACGCCGCGTAGTGTACGGTGAATGCTTGAGTCGAGTTGATAAGAGTTGGTTTGGAAACCGATACCGTTTTCCATACGCAATAAAAGTTGATTGTCGCCGACACGTTGAACTTGTACGCCTGAATGAAGCAATTCTTCACGCAAAGCCGCTTCTTGTTGGTCAAAATAGTAACCGACACCACCACCTACAGCCGCGCCGCCAGTCGCACCAATTAAAGCGCGTTGACGGCGCTGTTTCGCATTATCACCAGTGGCTAAACCCGCGGCTGCACCAGCTACCGCGCCAATTAATGCTCCGCGAGTGGCGGCATTCGTTTCTGATTCGCCTGTTGTGGCATTTTGCCTTTGTGTGGCAGCACAGCCAGACAATGTGATGACCAGTGCCATCGCCAGCGTGATTTTTTTCAATGTATTCTCTCCGTGTTGGCAATATGTGTTCATTTCCGCTTATTGGCTACGCTATATGTGTTTTACAGCCTTAAACTTTTTAAGCTTTGGTTGGAAGTTGTTGGTCATCCAGCGGTAGGGGCGATAGGGAAAACGCCTTGAGTCCACTGGAATTAGCCTGAAATAAACAAAACTTATCGAATAAAGTCAATCCATTGATCTAAATTTTACATTCGCATCACTTAATTGAGCGTTATAGACGCAAGGTTATTTAAGTCGTTTTGGCGCTTGTGCACCATCAATCGGTCTATTAACGGAAACTTTACGGCCTTTTTTGAGCCCGACTTCATAATCTGCGGTGATGTTCTTCATCGCATCACGTAGCTGTTGCTTAAAGGTTTCCCGATCAATGTTTTCGAACTCTTTATCAATGTAACTGTTGATTTTATTCATTGAGTTTTCGTCAGGCGTAATGGTTGGCAATTTTTCCAGTGCGCCTTCTACCCAACCGGATAAAAACGAATTTACGCGCCGCGATACTTCTGTCGTTGGTGTACCACTGCCTGCAAAACTGTTGCGAAACTGCCCAGTCTGCTCATTCATTTCACGATAAACAATATCAAAAGCAAAGGCGGCAAAAATCGCTCTGTCTGCCTCACCGATAAATTCGACGCGTTTTAAACCTTTATGATTGATCAAAACGGCTTCAACACCAAATTTGGTATTAATGCCTCGGATAATACGTAAAATGCCGGAACTGATGGAGGCAGGCAGAAGATGAGTTGATTGAGTTTTGCCCATTTTAATAAACTCAATATCGTCTTTATCCAACCCATATTTGAGCATCAGCCGGTGGGCCATTTTGATCGCGTTGGCCGCTTCATTGACATTAGCGGAGTTACCTAACTCTAGGCATTTGGCTATTTTTTTTAAGGCTTTTTGTTTATCCATCGAATTATAAAATCGGTTCCGCAGCGCTAAGAAAAGTCAGCTATTTTACCGTTTTTATCTAAGGAGTGAAAGGGATGCTGGATATTCGCCTACCGGCGGGACGAATTAAGCGGTAATTCGATGTTATCTTGATGGTAACTTGAAGTTGCGGCTCGGTTGGTAAGCGACAACTTCAAGTAGGGTAAAGATAGATACTCGGTTAGATACCTAGTTCATCGAGTAAATCGGCGGAGAGGTCACTATTTGCTTGGCTTGCCGCTTTATTGGCCGCTTTGTCGGCCATCTTTTGTTGTGTATCAGCTAAAATAGAGTCTGGACTTTCATCTTCCTGAATTTCAAAGTCTTCCAATTGAATAAACTCAGTGCGATCCATGGCCAATTCTAGATAGAAAATATTATTATTTTCGGTCGAGAAGGTTACGCGGCGGGCTTGTGGTCGATCTAAGTTAGTATCAACCGATAAGTTAACTTGTTTGTTGAGTGACAACATTTTCGGCTGGTTTTGAGTGATGTTGGTTTGTAACTCTTTGCGTACTTTGTTGGTGAAATCACCGACCAGTTGGTTCATCAGTTCACCGAGTACATCGCCAACTTCGTCGGAGGTGTGTAATACCGCAAGTTCATCTTCTGGCATGCCCATATTGCGCATATATTGGGTATACACTTCTAAAGCGGCTTTAGAAGTGAAGTTAATTACCACTAAACCAGAAAATCCGCCATCAAACAAAACGAAGCAGCCAAAGTCTGGTTTGAGTGACGTTTTGGTGATTTTTTGTACCATTGCCGAGTAGGTGATGTTCGATCCCGTGGCTGAGGAGAGTACGGTTGAAACCGATTGACAAAGTTTCAATAGAATATCTTCTGTGGTAACGACTTTATTTTTTTTCATATCTAGGTCCATGAGTGTGTCAGGGCTAAGTGGTTAATCAATGACCGCTTAGGAAAGTAGGCGACGAAAATGTATCTGTGTTTACTTAACGATAGCTGGATTTAGCTGACCTTCAACTCTTCCGTTATCTAAAAAATGGCTTAACTCTATTGTTGTTAAGATTCTGATTTGATCACTGATTTAAATGTTGTAAAGTGACCGGACTCAAAAAAATAAATTAAAACTCACCCATTACATAGCGCTGATTGGATCAGCGGCGTTCGGGCAGGAAGCAAATGTTACCAAGACTTCACCTCCAATCTGATGTTGATCCGGTTGTTTTAACCTTTTTACATGAGTTAAAAACAGCTGGGTTTACGGGCGATATCGAAACACAGTATGCCAGTCGTTTAGCCGTGTCTACTGATAACAGCGTTTATCAGCAACTTCCACAAGCGGTTGTTCATCCTAAAACTAGCCATGATGTTTCGCTTATCGGTCAATTAAGTATTAGGCCAGAATTCGAACGTGTCACGTTTTCTCCGCGTGGAGGCGGGACAGGCACCAATGGGCAAGCTTTAACCAAAGGGATTGTGGTTGACTTGTCTCGCCATATGAATCAAATCCTTGAAATCAATCCAGAGCAAGGTTGGGTAAGGGTTCAGGCTGGTGTAATTAAAGATCAACTGAATGATGCGGTGCGTGTTTATGGCTATTTTTTCTCGCCCGATCTCTCTACCAGTAACCGAGCTACATTGGGTGGGATGATTAATACCGATGCTTCAGGCCAAGGTTCACTCAAATACGGTAAAACCTCCGATCATGTTCTCTCGCTACAAGCGGTATTTTCCGATGGGTCAATCTTAGAAACCGACGGTTCACGGGGCGACCCGCAAGCCAATAGCTATGCTGAAAAGGCCATGCAGGTTACCGAAGCCGTCTGCCGTGGCCAGCGAGAGCAGATAGTCGCCAAGTTTCCGCCTTTAAACCGTTTCTTGACCGGTTATGATTTAAAAAATGCCCTTGATGAACAAACGGGGGAATTTAATATCACCCGCGTACTGTGCGGCGCTGAAGGTTCATTGGCTTTTATTACCGAAGCCAAACTCAATCTCACCCCAATTCCTAAAGCGCGAACCTTAGTTAACATCAAATATGACAGTTTTGATTCGGCATTACGTAATGCGCCGCTAATGATTGAAGCCAATGCGTTATCGGTGGAAACGCTAGATTCAAACGTACTCAATTTAGCGAAACAAGATATTGTTTGGCATAGCGTCAGTGATTTGTTAACCGATGTGCCTGGCAAGGAATTGCTCGGCATCAATATGGTTGAGTATGCAGACCAAGACCCAGAGCAGGTAAAACAATTAGTCACGCAATTGACCCAGCGTTTAGATGTGATGATCAGTCAGCAGCAAGCCGGGATTATTGGTTATCAAGTGTGTGATGATTTAGCCAGCATTAACCGTATTTATACTATGCGTAAAAAAGCGGTAGGTTTATTGGGCGCGGCCAAAGGACGAGCTAAACCGGTGCCATTTACCGAAGATACTTGTGTGCCACCGCAGCACTTGGCGGATTTTATTAGTGAATTTCGCGCGCTGCTTGACGACAAAGGCCTCAGTTACGGTATGTTTGGTCATGTGGATGCTGGCGTATTGCACGTGCGTCCCGCACTTGATTTATGCGATCCCAAGCAAGAGTTAATGATGCATGAGATTTCCGATCAAGTCGTTAAGCTGGTGGCGAAATACGGCGGTTTAATGTGGGGGGAGCATGGTAAGGGTTATCGCTCTGAGTACGGCCCTGAGTTTTTTGGAGCGGAGCTATTTACCGAATTACGCCGCGTCAAAGCGGCTTTTGACCCTCACAATAAGATGAATCCCGGTAAGATTTGTACGCCGCTTAATAGCAGTTTTGAGCTGGTTAAAGTATCGGATACCAAGCGTGGTTATTTTGATCGGCAGATTGACGTAAAAGTTCGTGACAGCTTTAAGCAAGCGATGGAATGTAACGGCAATGGGCTATGTTTTAACTACGACACTAGCTCCCCGATGTGTCCATCGATGAAGGTTACCGCCGACCGTCGTCACTCGCCAAAAGGTCGAGCGGGTTTAGTGCGTGAATGGTTGCGTCAACTGACGGAGCAAGGGATTGATATTCTCGATTTAGAGCAACAAGCCTTGCAGAAAACAGCCAGTGTTAAAAGTCTATTGGATCGCGTTCGGCAGCGTATTCGTCCCTCTCATGAGTATGATTTCTCTCATGAAGTGTATGAAGCGATGAATGGCTGTTTAGCCTGTAAGGCCTGCGCTAGCCAATGCCCAATTAAAGTGGATGTGCCGAGTTTTCGTTCACGTTTCTTAAATCTTTATCACACTCGCTATCCGCGTCCGGTTAAAGATTACTTAGTCGCGAACATTGAAACCATGTTACCGCTGATGGCGAAAGCGCCACAAGTGGTCAATGCGGTTATTGGTCAGCCATGGATTGAACGCTTAACGGCGGCGACAGTTGGCTATGTCGATACCCCTCGGTTATCTATCCCGACCTTAGCGGCGCGATCTCGTCGTCATAATATTGTGCCGTTTGATCGCCAACAATTGATGGCGCTTTCTCAGCAACAGCGCTCTGAACATGTGATTATCGTACAAGACCCTTTCACCAGTTATTATGATGCGCAAGTGGTGGAAGATTTTATCGCCCTGGTGATTAAGCTGGGTAAAAAACCGATTTTGCTGCCGTTTAAGCCCAATGGTAAAGCGCAACATATTAAGGGCTTTTTACAGCGCTTTAAGAGTACAGCAACCAGTACGGCTGGCTTTCTATCTCAAGTCGCGGATCTTAATATTGCTATGGTTGGGGTTGACCCGGCTCTGGTGCTTTGTTATCGCGATGAATACGTGGAGATTTTAGGTCAGCAACGGGGCGAGTTTGAAGTGCTTACCGCACATGAATGGTTATTACCACGATTGGCTGAGATGCCATCGCAAGCCAATGTTACTCAAGCGAATATTGATCAAGGACAGGCACCACAAGCGCCTTGGTATTTATTGGCTCACTGCACCGAAAAAACTAAGTTACCTAATGCTGAAAAAGAGTGGGGGCAGATCTTCAGCCACTTTGGGGCTGAGTTGCAGACCGTACCTGTAGGTTGCTGTGGTATGGCAGGTACCTTTGGTCATGAAGTGGATAAGCTACAGATGTCGAAAGACATTTATGCCTTAAGCTGGCAGCCAAGTTTGGATAAACTGCCTAAAGAACGCTGTTTGATGACCGGTTACTCTTGTCGTAGCCAAGTGAAACGCTTTGAGGAGATACAACCAAGGCATCCTATCCAAGCCTTGTTAGAGATCCTATGACCCTAGCGGCCATCTTCGGATGGCCGTTTTAACTAATCAGGAGGGGAGTTATGCGTTATTTAGAACTGAAAATTCCACCCGTGGCTCTGTTTTTAGTGGCACTGGTGATGTCTAATCGGTTAGCGTATCTATTTAGCTTTGCCGCTCTTACTCTTCCGTATACCAAGCTGATCTTTGCATTATGCGTTATGTTATCAGGGGTAGTCGGTATCTCTGCCGTTGTACAATTTCGCAGGGCGAATACCACGGTCAACCCAACCAAACCGGATCAAGCTTCTACTGTTGTCGATTCTGGAATTTTTAACTACAGCCGTAATCCTATGTATTTAGCGTTATTACTATTGTTATTTGGCGTGGCATATTGGCAGCAAAATCTAGTCAGTTTATTAGTGGTGATAGGGTTCATCGCTTACATGAATCGGTTTCAGATCCAGCCAGAAGAACGAGTATTAGAGCGGGTGTTTGGTGAGCGTTATAGCAATTATAAAGCGCGGGTTAGGCGTTGGATATGATTTACAGCCTTCCTACTTGGAGCTGCAGCGGTGTTGGCTACGTTCGTTCACCCCAATCACATAGTTTGCCTATGCTCATCGGGATTCACTCACTTGCCGCCTACCTGCAACTCCAAGTCGTTTGGATATAGCTCCTCCGGTAGTGGCGGAGCTGAGATGATTAGGCCGCTTGTGATAACTCAGCCAGAAAACGCACTTTACGATCGTTAAAGCGCTGCACTAAATCATCAATATCGGCTTGGTTATAAGGCTTTAATCCACTGGCAACCATACGTTTGATACCTTTGCCGACTAATTGGCCTTGATCTTTAAAGGTAAAATTCAAGGTCACGACGCCTCGTTTACCATCGACATCGAAGGAGGCACCGCTAAACTCAACTTCTGGATGGCTAAGATCCAAGCGCTCAAATTCCACTTCCATACTTTCATAAATCACCAATGGACGCTGGCAGTTGATCATCACTTGTTGCTGCTTCATCAGTGGCACCATAATGTGTGGAAAGTTCATGCCTGAAAATTGGACATAACTTTTAATCACATGCTCAATAAACACCGCATCGTGGGAAACTTCTCCCTCGCGTTGCATTAATAAATATTCTTTACCCGATTCATCCACCAACGCACTCATTTGGCTGCATTGATTTTCAACATGCAGCGCAACGCCATCACTAACCATGCCGGAGAAGGTAAAGCGCATTTTTTGGCTAATACCGTTCTTTTTCAAGAGCACTGCAAACAGCAGATCGCCGGGTACGCAAAACCGCTTACTGTCTTCGTCGTGGATCGGATTGAAATCACCCGCCACTTTTTTAGCAAAATGGCTCGCTTGTTGGCGAGTAAATTGAAATTGATGTTCAGCAGATGAAAAATAAGGTTTAAGCAGCATAATCAACACTTGTTCATAAAAACTGTTGCCGATTATAGCCCCAAGAAAAGTTTTAATGGTCCAATCAGTGTTAAATTGTTCACAATTTGTGCCTTTTGGCAAAAAGAAAGGATTTTTAGCTTATAAAACAGCACGATTTTAGCTAAAACCGTGATCGTGGTTGGCAAGCTTGACGTAATTAACGGCATGATAACGAATCAATCAATGGCCATGACAAGTCATCAAAAAGCCTTTTTACCTGAAAAACTCTGCTCAGTGTGTAAGCGCCCTTTTCGTTGGCGGAAAAAGTGGCAACGTTGTTGGAATGAAGTGAACTATTGTTCAGAACGGTGTCGTCGTCAGCGAGGTAAAGCATAATGAGCCCTCCAGCCATCAACATTGTTTGGTTCAAGCGCGATTTACGTTTAAGTGATCATCCCCCCTTGTGCGCTGCATTAGATAGCGGAATACCGACGCTGTTGGTGTATTTCTTTGAGCCCATGCTGCTCAATGATCGCCATTATTCTGAGCGCCATTGGCGTTTTGTCTGGCAATCACTGCAAGATATCAATCAACGGCTCGCTCGATTTGGTCATCAGATACTGATTGCTAACGTCTCAGCTGAGCAAGGTTTGGCGACACTAGCGACACACTTTTCTATTCAAGGTCTTTATTCTCATCAGGAAGTGGGTCTTGCTAATACCTTCAAGCGTGATGTTGCCCTTCAGCATTGGTGTACGGAGCAGGGGATAAGTTGGCATCAAAGTGCTTATGGCGCCGTTCGCCGCGCGGCAACTCACCGTCAAGGTTGGGATAAGCACTGGCAAGTAATTATGCGAGCACCATTGGCAATGCCGAATTTAACCGCACAGAGGTTAATTTCTGTTTGTGCTACCGATTTAGGTTTGGATAACAATGTACCATCAGCTTGGCGACGTAAAGAGAAAGGATTCCAAACAGGCGGTGAGACACTCGCTAAACAGACCTTAGCGGATTTTTTTCAGCGTCGAGCAAAAAATTACTACTTTCAGATATCCAGCCCGTCGCTCGCCCGAGTATCTTGTTCGCGTATGTCCCCTTATCTTGCATGGGGGAATATCTCATTGCGCGAGATGTATCAAACGCTACTCAGTTATTGGAATACGACTGGGTTAAGGCGGAGCCTAATTGCGTTAGCTTCACGGTTACACTGGCATTGCCATTTCATACAGAAATTTGAATCAGAATGTGAGATGGAGTTTCGCTGCGTAAACCGTGCTTATGAGCCGCTTCTGGCGCAAGCGTATCAGCCGGATACAGAACTATTGGAAGCTTGGAAAAGCGGCCAAACCGGCATTCCATTAGTCGATGCTTGTATGCGTTGTTTGTATCATACCGGTTATTTAAACTTTCGTATGCGCGCAATGTTAGTGAGTGTGTTGACTCATCATATGAATCAAGATTGGCGTGCTGGGGTCGGGCACTTAGCACAGCTATTTTTAGATTTTGAACCAGGCATTCATTATGCTCAATTTCAGATGCAGGCTGGGGTGACTGGGATCAATACCATTCGAATTTACAACCCAATCAAACAAGCTCAAGAGCATGACGCGCAAGGTGTGTTTATTCGTCAGTGGGTGCCTGAATTGGCAGAAGTACCACTATCTTTGCTGTTTGAACCGTGGCAAATGAGCCCTATGGAAGCCATGATGTATCAATTGCCCGCCGATAGTCGCTATTTAAACCCAGTGATTGATGTGGCAGCTTGCGCTAAGCAAGCGCGAGATAGGTTATGGGCTTGGCGCAAACGAGAGGATGTTAATCGTGAAGCTCAGCGTATTCTTGCCATTCACGCGCGGGTGAATATGAGGTAATGGGGAGTTTTTGTACAAAGACGGGGGGCTGGGTTAGCTAAATGTATAGTGCGTATTTGTTCGGTTTTCTGATCATTGGCCAAATTTTGACGGTATTCCAGTTACTAGGAGGATGTTATGGGACACACACCAAAAGTATGGAAAAAGTATGATTTTTAGTCTTTTGGTGATTCGATAGCACATTTAATCATCATTTATTGCTAAGGTTCCTTCACGTTTAATGGAGGACACTACTTTGACCACCGCTCGACAACAACTGGTTTCTACGGATGTAACATCTTATTATCACTGCATTTCTCGCTGCGTGAGGCGTAGCTTTTTATGCGGAAAAGATACGCTGACCAATCGTTGTTATGAACATCGAAGAGAATGGATAGAACAAAAAATCTATTCGTTAACTAACGTCTATTGCATTGATATTTGTGCATACGCAATCATGAGCAATCACTACCATTTAGTGATAAATATTAATCAAGACAAGGTGTTAAACCTCACGCATCATCAAGTCGTTGATCGCTGGAGCCAAGTTCATAAACTCCCAGTACTAATCCAACGTTGGCAAAATAAACAACTCACTAGCCTAGCTGAACAAACGTGCTGCATTGAACTAATAGAAGTTTGGCGGGAAAGGTTATCGAGCTTGAGCTGGTTTATGAAAGAGCTCAATTACGACATTGCTTGTAAAGCTAACCGAGAAGACAATTGCACTGGACACTTTTGGGAGAGCCGTTTCAAAAGCCAAGCACTACTTGATGAAAAAGCACTGGCAGCGGCAATGGCTTATGTTGATTTAAATCCTATTCGAACGGGGATCGCTGATACCCCAGAAACTAGTGAATTTACTTCGATAAAAGCCAGAATTGATGCACTAAATAAAAATTTAGTGACAGCGCCTTGCTTGCATCCTTTGATTGGTAACCCAACTAATGAACTACGAGAGGGGATCCCTTTTCGTCTGATGGATTATTTAGAGTTGGTTGACTGGACCGCTCGCCAATATCGAGACGGCAAAGCGTCGATGAGCGATAAAATGCCAAATATCCTGTCACGGTTAAGTTTTAATACAAGGGATTGGCTAAAAATCTGCACTAGTCTAGAGAAGTCGCGCGCGACAGCTATCGGTACTCGGCCTCAGGCAGCAATAGCGAAGGTAGTTTTGAAAAAACAAAAGATGCACCTGTATCTTTTGGAGTAAGTGTTAGCTTTACTATAAAAACTCAGCATAAAAACTAGACCAGAACCTTTACTGGAATTATGCATTCTTTTAATTCAATCAATATACGATATCTACCTACTTGTTATAACCTCGTTTTAATTAATTTAGTTTAAATAGACCTTAAACGCTTGGAGACAGAGTTAGTTTCACTATCATTTGATAAGTTTTTAGTACTAATCCTTAGAAATGGGGTTATTTAGTGTGTGTCCTGTAAAAGATAATAAGTTTTTAGTACTAATCCTTAGAAATGGAGTTATTTGGTGTGTGTCCTGTAAAAGATAAAGGTATACGAGAGAGATGAAGATATCTTGGAGTATGCTGATAACTACAGCTACACTGAAATCACATGAGCATATGATGTTTACTGCACAGCTATCTTCGAAATCAACAGTGGATGGTCGTGTTTTTACTGACAGTGCAAGAAATTGCGCGAGCCAAAAAGGATCTCGAGAATGTCCTCTCAAAACATGAATAGATTTGATTTTATTTTAGACAAAAAAAATGCCATGGTTTTGGTGCTTGCTACCTTTATTGGGGGCTTTATTAGTTCTCTCGTAAAATCAGGTACTGAGGCTAATATGCCGCCACGTATAGCGGGTGAAATATCGCCGCCTGCCGCGAATATTGATGCTTGGTTAGGATGGCTAGGAGTAAACTCTCATTCGCTGGATTATGTTTATCAAGGCATTACTATCCCTGGTGCGGTAATGCTTTATCACTGGCTATTTAGTTTTGCTTTTGCCTTTGTTTATATTTTCATCTCAGCCATAGCACCCAAGATAAGACTTTGGTATGGGGCAGTGTACGGAATTATAATTACATTAGTCATGCATGGTCTATTGATCCCCGCATTAGGTTTTCGACATCCAGCGTATCTTAATGGACAAGTAGGATGGTTATGGAATCTTAATGGTTATGAGTTTTGGAGTGAGATGATCGGCCATATTTGTTGGTCCGTTTCGATTGAGATCAGCCTTATTGCCGTCTTAGCTCTGCTTGGAAAACCAATCATAGGTAATTGGGCTAAGTAGATTGTCTATAATAGCGGAGATTTTATAAGCTAATCGAATGCACGCTGCGCTGATATAGCACAGGGATTAATCTGACGATCAATCCCTGTGTTAGTGGATTACCTTTTATTATCACATGGTTACATGATGAGTAACACTTGGCAGCAAGCCTTCAGGCATTAAACCATTATGCACCGCTTGTTTAAGCAACTCGTTCGCTTGTTGTATGTCTGGTGCAAAGTAGCGATCTTTATCATAAAACGATACTTTGGCGCGTAACATTTGCTTGGCCAGTTCAATGCGTTCAGAAGAGCGATGCGGCGCACGAAAATCTAATCCTTGCGCGGCTGAGAGATATTCTACCGCCAAAATCCCACGCGTATTTTCTGCCATATCGCGCAGTCTTCTGGCGGCAAAGGTTGCCATGGAGACGTGATCTTCTTGATTCGCTGAAGTGGGTAAACTGTCAATCGAGGCTGGATGGGCATAGGTTTTATTTTCACTCGCTAGTGCAGCCGCGGTGACTTGGGCAATCATAAACCCTGAGTTGACACCGCCATTATCAACCAAAAAGGGTGGTAGTTTACTCAGCGCACTATCAATTAACAGCGCCATACGTCTTTCTGACAAGCTACCAATTTCGGCTATCGCTAAGGCGAGGTTATCGGCAGCCATTGCCACAGGCTCGGCATGAAAGTTACCGCCAGAAATAATATCGCCATCATCAGCAAACACCAGAGGATTGTCAGATACCGCATTCGCTTCAACGCACAGCACTTCCGCTGTTTGGCGAATTTGCTGCAAACAGGCCCCCATCACTTGAGGTTGGCAGCGTAGCGAATACGGGTCTTGCACCTTTTCGCAACCTGAATGTGAATCGCCGATTTCACTACGACTATCAAGTAAATGACGATAGGCGGCGGCGGCATCCATTTGGGTACGATGACCACGAACACGGTGTATGCGCGGGTCGAATGGTTTACGGCTACCTAACGCCGCCTCAACGGACATTGCGCCGCAGACGATTGCCGAAGCAAACAGATCTTCGGCCATAAATAAGCCTTGCAGCGCGAATGCGGTTGAGGCTTGAGTGCCATTGAGCAGCGCCAGTCCTTCTTTAGGCGCCAAAGTAATCGGTGATAGACCAGCAATGCGCAGTGCCTGAGCACCGTCAATGATCTCCCCTTGATAACGTGCCTGTCCCTCACCGAGCAATACGGTGCTCATGTGGGCGAGAGGAGCCAAGTCACCTGATGCCCCTACTGAGCCTTTTTGCGGCACGCAGGGGTAGACTTGATGATTGACTAAAGTGATTAAGGCCTCAATCACCGATAAACGTATGCCTGAGAAGCCGCGCGCTAGGCTGTTAATTTTTAACACCATCATTAAGCGCACAGTGTCATCATCCATCCATGCGCCAATGCCAGCAGCGTGGGAAAGGACAATACTTTTTTGCAGTGTTTCTAGATCTTCAGGGGCGATTTTGGTGTTAGCCAATAAGCCAAAACCGGTATTGATCCCGTACACGGTTCGGCCTTCCGTGATCACTTGCTCGACCACTTTGGTACTTTGTTCAATCGCTGGGATAGCACTGGGATCTAAACTCAAGCAGACAGGGGATGAGTTAATGTGGCGCAGTTGGCTCAGCGTCATCTCGCCGGGAGTAATGGTTAAGTGATGCATGGGTTATCCTTATTATTTTAATTGAGCCAACTCTGCGTTAAGCATAGGCAAATCGAGTTTTTGTTCCGCCGCACAGCGCTTGGCGATGTCGTAGCCTGCATCAGCATGACGCATTACCCCGGTAGCAGGGTCGTTATGCAGCACTCGGGCAATTCGCTCGGCTGCATCGTCACTACCATCACAGCAGATCACCATTCCGGAGTGTTGTGAAAAGCCCATACCAACGCCGCCACCATGATGAAGCGAAACCCAAGTCGCTCCGCTGGCCGTATTGAGTAGGGCATTCAATAATGGCCAATCAGAGACGGCATCAGAGCCATCTAGCATCGCTTCGGTCTCTCGGTTAGGGCTGGCCACCGAACCAGAATCTAAATGATCACGGCCAATAACGATGGGCGCTTTTAGCTCGCCATTTTTGACCATTTCATTAAACGCGAGTCCCAACCGTTGACGGTCTTTTAAACCCACCCAGCAGATACGCGCTGGTAGTCCTTGAAACTGGATGCGCTCACGAGCCATATCGAGCCAATTATGTAAGTGAGGATTGTCAGGGATGAGTTCTTTAACTTTTTGATCGGTTTTATAAATATCTTCCGGATCGCCCGATAAAGCCGCCCAGCGAAATGGTCCGATGCCTTCACAAAATAAGGGACGAATATAAGCGGGAACGAAACCGGGGAAGTCGAACGCGTTAGCAACGCCCTCTTCTAAAGCCATTTGCCGAATGTTATTCCCATAATCTAAGGTCGCCGCGCCGCGTTGCTGCAAGGTGAGCATGGCTCGTACTTGAGTGGCCATCGAGGCTTTAGCGGCTGCCGTGACTTTAGCTTCATCTTCTAAACGGCGCTGCGCGGCTTGCTCCATGCTCCAGCCTTGCGGTAAATAGCCATTGAGTGGATCATGAGCTGAAGTTTGATCGGTCACCACATCAGGCGTGATATTGCGCTCAACTAACTGCGGGAAAACATCCGCGGCATTACCTAATAAACCGACCGAAACGGGCGTCTCTGATTCATAAATAATCGCTAACGCTTCATCTAAGCTAGTGGCTTTTTTATCGACATAGCCAGTGCGTAGACGATAATCAATGCGCGATTCATCGCATTCAACGGCAATCATTGAAAATCCTGCCATGGTTGCCGCGAGTGGTTGAGCGCCGCCCATACCACCGAGACCACCGGTTAAGATCCAACGCCCTTTGGCTTGACCATTAAAATGTTGTTTAGCAACCGAGACAAAGGTTTCGTAAGTGCCTTGGACAATGCCTTGTGAACCAATATAAATCCATGAGCCGGCGGTCATTTGCCCATACATCATCAGCCCTTGTTTATCGAGCTGATTAAAATGCTCCCAATTCGCCCAATGAGGGACTAAGTTTGAGTTGGCAATCAACACTCGTGGGGCGTTTTTATGGGTCGGGAACACTGCCACCGGTTTGCCGGATTGAATTAACAGCGTTTGATCTTCTTCAAGACGCTCTAATACCTCGACGATTTTATCGAAACATTGCCAGTTGCGCGCCGCGCGGCCAATACCACCGTATACCACTAATGCATGAGGATGTTCGGCAACCTCAGGATCTAAGTTATTCATTAACATGCGCAGTGGTGCTTCGGTCAACCAAGATTTCGCGCGCAGAGTCGTGCCGTGCGGAGCACGAATAGTTCGAGTGGTATCTAAACGAACATCGTTATTGGGTGGTTGTGACATGGTGTTGCTCCTTATTCATGGTTCCGTTTACGGGTCAAACCCTTTTTTATCATCGAGGATAGATGAATGACCCACTCAGCCAGTATGGGGGCCGGTAATGAGTGAGTCGTTTGATTGAGCTTTAAATATCATCAGAAGGAGAGTCAGTGCTCTGAACTTCAACCGATGATGGGGTAGCGTGTGACTGCTCTTGGTGCTGAGTCATAGCACTGGCGATTTCCCAACACAGACGAGCAGCAAGTCGCGCCGTTTGATTATCGATATCGTGGCTGGGGTTATATTCAGCCAGATCGGCAATCAGCAGCTTATCAATATGGTGTTGCAGTAGATGATCGAAGTAGAGATGGAAATTATCTAAACTTACGCCTTGGGCAGCAGGGGCACTGACACCGGGGGCGGTCGCCGCTGGAAAGACATCGAGATCGATGGTTAAGTAGAGATAATCACAATCGGCGATAAATGCATCCATTTTCTCAATTAACGCAGCGTGATTGCGCTCGTTAAGGGTTTTATCATCGACATACCAAACACCAAGCTCATCGGCACGCTGGAATAGAGCGGTCGTATTGTTAGCACGGCTGACACCTAAGCAGGCGTAATGAAAATCCCAACCGATTTGTTGACAGTGGCCAGCGATTTGCATAAACGGAGTGCCAGAGCTGGGCTTGATGGATACCTTCTCACTGCTAAAGGATCTGAGATCAAAGTGAGCATCAAAATTGATGATCGCGATCTTTGGAGTCTTCATGCCTTGTTTGAGTAAATGTTTGCCCAGTCCTTGAAAACTCGCCCATGCCACTTCGTGACCACCGCCAAGCACAATCACTGGTGAGTGTTCTAAACCGTCAGCAATTAACTGAGCACAACGGAGTTGGGATTGCTCTAAGTCATCATCATGGCAGTGAATATTGCCCAAATCGCATAACGAGCTGGTATGGTGCCACGCTAAATTGGCTAATGCTTGTTTAATTAAATTCGGTGCATGTTTTGCGCCGATCCGCCCTTTATTGCGCTCAACACCAGCATCACATTCAAAGCCGACCAATGCAACGCTATGGGAGGCCTCGGTTAATTCATCAAGGTGTTTTATTTGCATAACATGGTGGACTCGCTGACCCAGTTCACCATCTTCAACATCATCACGACCTTGCCACTGATAAAGATGGGAAGGGGAAACGGAATTAGTCATGACAGAGCTCTCCATCAACCATACGGGCTTGTAAAGAAGGGATACCAACTTGATAACTCAATTCAGCAGGATGATTGAGTGACCAGAAGGCCAAATCGGCATCATAGCCGACGGCAATTTGGCCGCGGCTTGCCGCGACACCCAGTGCTTGTGCTGCATGAGTGGTAACCCCACGTAGCGCTTCTTGCGGGGTTAAGCCAAACAAGGTGCAAGCCATGTTCATCATTAAGGTCAGGTCAGCAAATGGTGAAGTGCCAGGATTGATATCAGTAGCAATCGCCATGGGTACTTGATAGTGGCGTAACCATTCAATGGGTGGCTTACGTGTTTCGCGTAAAAAATAAAACGCACCGGGCAGCAAAGTCGCGACGGTCGTGGATTGCGCTAATGCTTGCACTCCAGCTTCATCGAGATACTCAATGTGATCGACCGATAGGCCGTTATAGCGCGCCGTTAAAGCGCTGCCACCGAGATTGGACAACTGTTCTGTATGGCCTTTAATCGCTAAACCATGCTCTATGGCACACTGAAACACTTGCTCAGTTTGCTTAAGATTAAAGCCTACCGATTCACAAAACACATCCACACTGCTTGCCAATTGCTGCTCTGCCACTTGTGGAATGATAGTTTGGCAGATGAAATCAATATAACTATCGGCTTTACCGGCAAACTCAGGTGGCACGGCGTGGGCGGCAAGTAGGGTGGTGGTGATTTTCACTCGGCAGTGGGCTTCCAACGCTTTGGCGGCTTTGAGCATTTTAATTTCATCATCAAGCGTCAGCCCATAGCCAGATTTGATCTCTACACTGGTGATCCCGCTGCGTAATAAACCATCTAAGCGAGGCAGTGCTAACTCGGTTAATTGCTCTTGTGAGGCTTGGCGGGTCGCTTGCACCGTTGACATGATTCCGCCCCCTTGAGCGGCAATCGTCTGATAAGAGACGCCATTTAAGCGTTGTTCGAACTCATTGGCTCGTTGACCTGCATAAATAAGGTGCGTATGGCAATCAATCAGTCCCGGAGTGACTAACTGGCCTTGGCAATTGGTTCGCTGTGGATGGTCGGCGAAGGTGTTTGTGGTGATGTCGGCAATTTTTCCGTCACGGATGACAATTGAAAGCGGCTCACTGGGCTGATAGCCGATATCACCAGCTTGCATACTCACTATACGCGCATTGGTTAAGACGTGTTCCATTTCCCCTACTTAGCGAGCCAGAGGTTCGCGATGATACCGACTTCCTTGCTACTTGAAGCTATAGCGACATTGGCTACGTTCGTTCATCTCAATTCAATCGCTGAGTTTTCGACTGTTTGAGGACGATTTTTCCAAACAGGTAACATTAGGTCGTTAAGGATGATTTAATGTATATACAATTAATAGAATTAACGGATGATGAATGCAACGGTTATGTTACAAAAATGTGATCGACTCTATGGTTATGGATAGACAATTTTCGAACTTAATTTGTACTTACTGGCCGGATGATAGAGCTGAGCGAAGCTCACTAAATGCTCACCACTCCAAGTACGACGATTAAGCAGCAAGCAAGGTTCGTTAGCTTTGAGTAGCAACGCTTCACTGATTGGTTTGTCAGCGATCAAAGCTTCGACCGTATGCTCAATCGCACTGAGTGGGCAGGCCTCGGAAAGGTATTGGTTAGGCGTAATATGAGTAAAGTCTTGTTGAAGGTAGTCAGGGGCATGCCTAGGGTTAACCCAACGAACTTCAAGTTGTAATGGTTGATCGTTCGCGTAATGTAATATTTCACTATAAAACAATGGAGTAGAGAGCATTACCCCTAATTGAGTAGCAAGAGTTTCATCGGCAATTAAAGAGTGATGAGCGCGAACTTTATTATGATAACGCTGACCTCGACTGACGATTTCCTCGGCAATATTGCGTATATCTAACAGTGGAGATTCGGCTTTTTCTGGTGCGGCGCAGACAAAGGTGCCTAACCGTGGGCGACGTTGCAAGCGGCCTTCAGACACTAAATCTCGAATCGCTTTATTGACCGTCATGCGACTGACAGAAAATTGCTCAGTTAATTCCAATTCGGTGCTGATCCGTTCACCAACTGGCCATTGGCCGGATTCGATCTGGTGAATAATGTGCTGTTTAATTTGTTGGTACAGGGGTGAAGTAGGCATACAAATCCATTACATTTATTTATCTATACAAATGATTGATGAGCGAGCTAAAAAAAGCAAGTCTATTTGTTCGTATTTAGCGCAGGGCTATACATATAATGTTTTTTGCGATTTAAAGCCTTAGGCTTATTCGCTATAGTGTCAGCTATTTCCAGGCTAATAAGAGAGAAAAATATGCTCGCATCCTCGACCAGCATTCCTACAGAAATGACTTTCTTTTCACGATTTGAAAGCGATATTTTAACCGGAAAAAAAGTCATCACTATTCGCGATCAAAGCGAGAAGGATTATCAACCGGGTTCTATGGTTGAAGTGAGTACCTTAGAAGAAGGGCGTTGGTTTTGCCGTTTAAAAATCATCAATGTTGAGCCGATCCAGTTTGATGACTTAAATGAGTTTCATGCTCAGCAAGAAAATATGACCTTAACTGAATTAAAACAGGTGATCAGCGATATCTATCCAGGGATAGAAGAGTTGTATGTGATTCATTACCAACTAGTCGAATAACGATCTTTGGTTATTTAACTGCCGTGCTAAGTTGATTTTTCTTTTAGGAAAAAAACAATGCCAACTCGTACTGAGTTGGCATTGTCGCTGATACCCTTCTTACTTAAAGTTTTCTGGGTATCGTCCGTTAACGAAACGAATATTAGTCACGTTTCCAACGAATATGACAAAACTTTTGTTCAGGATCTCGGCTTAGCAATAAACGTGCAAAAACGTCATCCAGTACGTCGTTACTCTCATTGACCAATCCTATGCAAATTTCTGCATAGCGCTCTTTATCGACGCTAAAGCCAACTTCCGCATCCCAATCATCACTAATATCAACCACTTCAGCTGCGCCGCGCTCATCGAACTGGGCAACAAAGAGCAGGACATCTGCTGGTTCAAGGTTATCTTCCGCCATTTCTAAGAAAATGTCGTAAGCGGTATCGATGGCTTCATCGTAAGAGAGTAAGTCTGTCATGCTCACGCTCGGTTCATGTATTTACGCTCAGCGGTATTGATCACAATGCGATCACCGTTAGCGATGTATTCAGGCACTTGCACGACCAGACCCGTGGCAAAACGCGCTGGTTTAGTACGAGAAGAAGCAGAAGCCCCTTTGATTGATGGGTCAGTTTCTTCAATCACCATCTCTACAGAAGACGGTAATTCAATGGCAACGGGTTTACCATCAACCAGTACCACTTGTAGACCTTGAATTTCTTCAGTGATAAACAGCAGTTCATCTTCGATATCGGCTTTTTTGAAGGTGAATTGTGAGTAATCTGCATTATCCATGAAGATATAATCATCACCGTCGACATAAGAGAAAGAAACATTGCGTTTGTTCATCTCTACCGTATCAAGAAAATCGTCAGATTTATAACGTTCGTCGACGCGAGCACCTGTAGTTAGGTCAGTACAACGTAATTTGTAAATTTTAGAACCGCCACGGCCACCTGGAGTGGTGACTTCGATATCTTTGATTAACAATGTTTTGCCGTTAGAAATAATCGCAAAACCTTTTTTTAGTTCACTTGCCTTTGGCATGGAAAATACCCTTTGTGCTTGATTTCGGCGCATTATAACGAATGCTTTCCCAGAAAAGAAATGCTTCATGCGCTCCTGAAAAGAAAAAGTTGTTGTGCAGTGGAAATTGTCTTGCAAGACACGGTTGGTCATGATTTGGCTATTGATTCGAACGCGCGCATAGGAGAACATAACTTTATGTTTCACTTGTTGAGTTACTTTACGACATGACCTTGTCGCCTATTGATGCCAAGCAGCCTTTCCAAATTGATTATCAACCTGCGATTAAGGAGTTGGTCTCTTTTTTGCGTGCCGGATTAGGCGAGCAGCTACATAGCGTATATCTCTATGGCAGTGTGGCACGCAAAACTGCGCGTCCCAACTTTTCAAATCTGGATGTGATTGTGGTGACTTATGGTTCAATCGAGAATACTCGTACGACGTTAATCAATACCATTCGTTGGCGTTTTCAAAAACGCTTTGCGTTTATTACTGATGTCAGTTTTAAAACCGCTGAAGTGAAAGAAGTCGCGACGTTAGACAGTTTATTTTCTTGGGGTTTTTTACTGCGCCACTGTAGTGTTTGTGTCTATGGCGATAACCTCGCAGAATGTTTTGGTGATTATGAACCAAGTTGGGAAATCGCCAAGTATTGGAATATGGATGTCGAAGATTGGCTGCTGTTTTATCGTGATAAAATAGCCAAAACCCATGATGCCGCTCAACAGGCGAACGCTCAGCAGATGATTGCTAAAAAACTGCTTCGTGCCAGCTATTCATTGGTCATGTATCAGGACAAAAATTGGTTTGATGATCCGCGTCAGTGCGGCGAGCAGTTTTTACGTTATTACCCAGAGAAACAAACCGAGGTTGATCGCTTAAAAATTTTGCTGAAAGGGCGAGTGATCCCCAAGCGTTCGGTGATTGGTTTATTAGATAGCTTTGGTCCGTGGTTAGTCAAACAGTATAAAAAAACTGAATTTAAGATTGGTTGATAGTCTGCGCATTCATTCTATTACGTTATAGAACGGTAAGTTATCAATACTTTTACTAACAACTTACCAACAGAGTCAACGTCTCTTTCTTATAATAAGCCGTATACGGTTGCTGAGATCGCAATAATCCCCATGATGACTACAAAGGTATTGCTGGTCAGTCCTCGATACTTTTCTAACGCGGGTATTTTTTGAATCGCGTACATTGGAATTATATACAAGATAAGAGCAATGATTGGACCACAGAGCACTTCTATCATTCCCAGTACCGATGGATTTAGTGTCGCGACAAGCCAAGTGGTCATCAGCATGACGATAACGGTCAACGTATTTATTGTACTGGGTTTAATGTTATAGCCTCGATGCTCAAAACCTTCACTGATTAAACGAGAACATCCTTCTTGTGCGCCAATATAAGTCCCTAAAAATGATTTAGAAATGGCGATAAAAGCGATCATCGGGGCCATGATTTCAATGACGGGCGTATCCAGATAGTTGGCTAAGTAAGAGAGAATAGTGATATTTTGTGCTTTGGCCTCGGCAAGTTGCTGTGGCGAAAGCGTGAGTACGCAACTAAGTACAAAGAACATTACGCTCGCGACCATCATCATGTGTGCGTAACCGAGAATTTGAGAACACTTTTTTTCTGCGAGTGTGTCACTATATTCTTTGCGTTTTGATTTAGCAAAGGTGGAAATAATGGGGGTGTGGCTAAAGGAGAAAACCATCACTGGAATGGTGAGTAAGAGCGTTCGCCACATATCGCCGCTGGTCACGGAGTGAAGGATAAGATCTTGGTTAAATATTGCGCCATTCCAATGCGGTATAAGATATAAAGCAAGGAGCATCAATACTGAAACGAAAGGATAGACCAGAATACTCATGGTTTTTACTATCAGTTCCTCGCCATAACGAACAATCCCAATCAGTGACATCAAAAGGCAAAATGACAGAATAAAGCGTGGCGGTGGGATTATTCCTAATTGATGCAGCATAAAGCTTTCGACAGTATTGGTGATAGAAACGCCGTAGACCAGCAAAATAGGAAAAATGGAAACAAAGTACAGTAAAGTAAAAATACGACCTGCTTTTTTTCCGAAATGTTCAGACATCACTTGGGTGATATCTGCAGCAGGATTGGTCGATGATAGAACTAAACGAGCTAAACCACGGTGAGCATAAAAGGTCATCGGAAAAGCCAGTAAGCCCATTAATATCAGAGGGATCAGTCCGCCAATGCCTGCATTAATAGGAAGAAAGAGTACACCAGCCCCAATTGCAGTACCATAAAGTCCGAGCATCCAAACGGTATCAGATTTTCGCCATGTTGAAGGTGATACGGTGGTTATCGTGACATCCTGTTGTGTCGATAGCATAGTTTTCTCCAAGTTTGCGCTGTATTTATTTTTATAGTTATGAATTATTGATAACTCTGAAATTAAGAACGACGAGGCTTACCATAAATGCGCTGAGGGAGAGAAACTGTGATCTTAATAGGCTTTCGTTTTTTCTATATAAAAGCTTTATTCCCTTACAAAGGGTAATGTTAATTATTTTCTTATTCAGAATAATGAGATGGGAAACGCGTTAATTTTTGGGGCTATTATATGAACTCGGGTTATTAAAATAACCCGAGTTGCGCGGCGGTGATTTGCTCAAACTGACGGTTAATAAAAGGCAAAATCGCATCGGCAACGGGTTTGAGTTGTTTATCAATGTAATGTTGGTAATCGATAGGGCTGGATAAGTACTGCTTAGGTTCAGGGCCATTAAGTGTCATACAGTATTCAATCGTGCCTTTATTTTGATATTGTAAAGCTCTACCTAAACTCGCATTGATTTCATCTGCTAGGCGAGCGGCGCGTACTTGAGGAGGCACGTTTTTTTGGTACTCGTGCAGCTTGCGTCGCAGGCGCTTTTGGTAGGTTAGCTGCTGATCAAACTCCCCAGCTAACGTTTGCTCAACGGTCGTGCGAATATACTCATCTGGCTGCTGATCGTGAAATATCATCCAATACAGTTCAGACTGAAAACGTTGGGCAAGAGGCGTCCAATCACTGCGGGCGCTCTCTAAGCCTTTAAACACCATTTTTTCCGCACCGGGTTCACCAATCAGGCCAGCGTAGCGCTTTTTTGACCCCGTTTCTGAGCCGCGGATGGTCGGCATTAAAAACTTGCGGTAGTGAGTTTCATACTCCAGCTCTAAAAAAGAACTTAATCCGTAGGCTTGCTGAAGATGGGTTGCCCACCACTGGTTAATGTGCCAGACCAAGTCACGTCCGATTTTGTCAGCTTGTGTTTGGCTAAATGCGCCACCTAATGAAACAAAGGTTGAATCGGTATCACCATAAATGACCTGATAACCTTGCGCCTCAATTAAGGTTTTGGTCTGCTTCATGATTTCGTGGCCGCGCATGGTAATACTTGAAGCCAGACGAGTATCAAAAAACCGGCAGCCAGATGATCCAAGTACGCCATAAAAGGAGTTCATAATAATTTTGATCGCTTGCGAAAAGGCGGGCTCGTTGTTTTGCTTAGCAATATCCCGAGCGGCCCACAGTGCTTCGATCATTGCCGGCAAAAAATGGCGTTGACGATGAAACTGGCCGCCACGAAATCCAGCGACCGCTTGATGTGGTTTATTGCCGATCTCAAGTGGTAGACCTTCAATCAGCCCTAAAGGGTCAATTAAAAACGAGCGGATAATTGAGGGATAAAGGCTTTTAAAATCAAGTAGTAGGACTGAGTCATACAAGCCAGGGCGAGAGTCCATGACATAACCACCTGGACTGGCAATCCAGTTTTCGGAGTGCAGGTTGGGCGCAACATACCCTGCACGGTGTAGTTGAGGCAGATAGAGATTCGTAAAAGCGGCTACTGAGCCGCCAATTCTATCTAACTCTAATCCGGTTAATCGAGAGCGTTGAATAACAAAGTCTAGTAAATGAGTGTGTTGGAAAATCTTCTCGACTAAAATGCAATCTTGCAGATTATAATGGGCGAGCTGAGGTTTATCTTGTCGGTAAAGGCGATTGATTTCTTCCATTCTATCGTGCGGCTGAGTAATGGCTTTTCCTTCTCCTAACAGTTGACGGGACACGGCCTCTAAAGACCAAGAGCGAAACTGATAGGTGGCGGTTTTTAAGGTATCGATTCCATCCAGTACTACGCGTCCGGGAATGGTAATAAAGCCTTGGTTCGTTTGTGCAGCTGATCGAAAATAACTGGCCTGCTTAGCTCGGCCAAGTTTGAGCTTTAATTTATGCCATTCGGCCCGCTTGTGCAGTAAGCGAAAGTCAAAATCAATCACATTCCAGCCAATGATCACGTCCGGATCAAAGCGTTGAAACCAATCGACTAAAGCATTGAGTAAGTGATATTCATCGCTGACCCATTCGATAGTGGTTTCAGCGGACTGTGGCTGGCCGACCATGATCACACGACTATCGATGGGGCTATGCAGGCCGATGGAGTAGAGTAAGCCTTTCTCTGAGCATTCAATGTCTAATGAAACCACATGGAGTTGTGGTAAATAGTCGGCTTGTCGGCATTTTGCTTGACTGACTTGGCGATAGTCGCCGTAGTGGGTTATGGTGCCGGTAAACTCAAGGCTGCCTTGAATGAATCGTTCCATTAAATAGCGATCCGCCAGTTTAATATCGGCTTCTAAAGTGATGATATTCTCATGGTGGAGCGCTTGAGCCAGTTTGGATGCTTGATAATGGCTCGCAAAATAACAACCTGCCAGTGACTGTTGGTTAAAGTCTTTAAGCTCAAGAGGCCGAATATCAACGGTTATTTGCTGTTGTTTGGCGATGGCTTGGCAGGCTTGAATCTGCGTTTGTTCGATAAAGAACACCGCTTGTTCGCCCTCGATAATCAACTGTGTTGGCCCTTGATCTGTCGCCAGCCACAACTCAATGTGACTTTTACCGTTGATATCTTTTGCTTGGCGGGTGAGGACAAAACCTGATTCGAGAGTCACGGTCAACCTTATTGATGGCAGTATTTAGGCAGAAGATATCTTCCTTTGCTACTTGTCGTCTATCTGTAACATCAAGTCGTTTGGGGATACCTAAAAAATAGCAGAAGATAATACCATCTTCTGCTATTCGCGTCAGGACGCGTTGAGGTCGGTGTAATTTGAGGTTTTGCCGATAGTGGACCTTATCAAGTTCATGATATTTCTAAACTAAAGTGAGCATTATTATAATGGGCCACTGCGATTTACTTGTCGCGCTTAGTAATAAAAATAACCAGTGACTTTTGCACTCATTTCTTCTTGTTGCCAATGCTGATAGCGAATTTCACTGCGCAGTGCCCAATGACGAGCAAGACTCCAGTTCCACGTTAAATTAATCTGGCTATGATGATCGGCAGCGCTATTCAATAAAGCCAAGTATTGTCCCTGTAACCCTAAACGGTGCTTGTCTGCCACTTGCCAGAGGACGCCTGCTTCCATCCCCACACCGGTGGTAAGACGATAATCGGTCAGTGAACCATGATTAAATGCCAGTGAGGCTAATCCATAGCTGTGTAAGTTATTGGGGTCACCCCATGCCTGACCATAACCACCTTGCACAAACCACCGTCCTTGACGTTGTTGCTGGCTTGGCTGGCGATCAAAACCAAGTCGCATATTCCATGATGCACTAGAGAATAGATTGTGATTTGGCGCTACTGTCATGGCATCAAGCAGATACAACTTTTCTAAACGTGTGGTGTTATGTTGATCTTGACTTAATTGTAGATCCAAAAAGCTAATTTGTGCGCCAGGAATAAAGCCTTGCTGAGCATCTAATAAGTCGTGATAGGCGGCGCGCCACTCAAGATTTAACGCTGATGGTGTATGATGCCAATACTGCCCACCGATGCCGAGTCGTGCCGAACCATGCCCTTGTTCAGGAGAAAAAGCCGGTATCGGTACGGGCTCAAAAGGTGATGGGGCGTTGATTTGGCTACGCAGTCGTAATAATTGCGTCAGCCGCTGCGCCGTCGGATCGCGTTCTAAGCCTTGATCATACAATTGAAAATTGAGCCATTCATAAGCAAATTCATAAATTGTGGCTAATTCCTGATCGTTAAACTGGTTAGGGTCAGGAAACTGACCTTGTGTCGCCAGTTTTGCTGCTTGAAAAAGCTCTGGAGAGACTTGCTGTGACTGATGGATTAAACGCGTACCGAATGATTCCCGATAACGCGGGGTATCAATCAAGCCGCGTTTGGCTAAGGCGTTGACGGTATCTGATGGAATGGCTTGAAAAGGAAAATCTTCCACTAAAAAAAGATCATCGCGAGCCAATTCTAATAAAGCGAGCAGTTGGTATGAGCAGTTTTCATCCAAGAAATAGTAATCAAACTCGGCTAATTGCATTTCCCATAAATGCAGCAGCACTCGTTCGACTTCTTGCTCAGTTAAATTCAAGGGATATTCCCAAATATCACGTGACTCAATGTCATTGTATTCACGCACTTTACGATAATAAGGCATCACAGTGAATCTACCCGGATAAAAACCAAATAAACCTTTCATCGCATATAATGCAGGGTTGTCATTGCCTTCGGGTTCGGCGGCAAAATTGATCGCAAACGCGACCAGCTCTTGATGACGAGTTTGATCTTTTGCATCAATCCGGAGCAGAGTATGACCAAACATCGAAGAGGGATTATTCATAAACGCAGTAGGAAAGACCAAAGTCATCCCTGCCGGATCGATCACGGTGCGCCAATTGTCTAATTCTGGACAATTAAGCTGAGCTGTACGGCCTAATTGTGATTCTATCCATGTATAACGTGCTGGATAAGTGCAGCGAGCTTGCTCTGCTATGGCCGGATCGGAATGATAAAGCGTATCTAATGTCGCCTGTAACTCGGCTTGCGGATTAATTTTACCGTCTTGAGCAAGGAAAAATGGCGTTGAATCGATAGTGCTGCGATATCCTCCCCATCGAGGCAGATAGTGACCTAATTTTAGCCAATAAGGGTGTGTGGAGAGATCCATCGTGTTCAGTTCTGAACTGGCGAAGGCGGGGCGAGTTAATACTACGCTGAGTAAAAAGAACCCTAAGGAGCGCCAATGGCAGTAATGTCTAGCAGAAAGTCTCATACTTATCGTGTTCTTTGGGGGGACGAAAATAAATAAAGAGTGCCCTTATCGGGCACTCTATAGGTAGCTTATTCATCAACCTAAAACTCAACCATTAGGCTTTTGCTTTGGTCAGGAATCAGCGATTAGATAGTGTAAGCAGCAAGAGCTTGATCTTGAGCAACTAAGGTATTTAGATTAGGGCTTGTTGATCTTTCGTGATGGATTATTAGACAGCATGATGGGCTGGTATAATTACTTTCGCCAAAAACTAACCATGACAACCCATCATGCCAAGAACAATGTTAACAGACGAGTACTGGT
>NZ_VHSI01000022.1:0-26312 GCF_013048705.1 Vibrio sp. A11
GGTTGCGGGGGCCGGATTTGAACCGACGACCTTCGGGTTATGAGCCCGACGAGCTACCAGGCTGCTCCACCCCGCGTCCGTATTACTCACCGTTAAGCACGATGTAGGCTTTGTAACTTTATTGTTTTATCGCCATCAGCAATAAAAGCAAATCTGGAGCGACACACGAGGTTCGAACTCGTGACCTCAACCTTGGCAAGGTTGCGCTCTACCAACTGAGCTAGTGTCGCATCAACAACGTTTTGTGCTGTTCAGGGCTGCGAATTATAAGTGCATTTTTTTGTGATGCAAGTAGTTAAAGCAAAAAAAATCATTTTTCTTTTCGTATGACGATAAAAAAAACCACTTAAACAAAAAACACACAGATTCAGGTGAAATTGCAACCGCTCGTTTTAAGAAAAGCGGTCAACCATACCGCTCTTCACCGCTCGATAGCTAGGATTGTTAAATTTTGAAAACGTGAGAGCGATAAAATTTAAGCTCGGCGATAGATTCTCGAATATCATCTAAGGCAAGATGAGTTCCTTGTTTACTGAATCCCGCAGCAATCTCAGGCTGCCAACGACGAGTCAGTTCCTTGATAGTGCTCACATCAATACAACGATAATGAAAATACACTTCTAAGTCTGGCATATGCCGGTAAAGAAAACGTCGATCTTGACCAACGCTATTTCCACAAATCGGTGAAGCACCAGCAGGAACCCAGTGTTGTAAGAAATCAATCGTCTGTTCTATCGCTTGAACTTCATTGATCGAACTGCGGCGCACTCGGTCCACTAGCCCACTATGGGTATGGGTACGAGTACACCACTCATCCATTTTTTGTAACTCGGTTTCGGATTGATGAATAGCTAACACCGGTCCTTCTGCCAATACATTCAGTTGACTATCGGTAACAATGGTTGCTATTTCAATGATCTTATGGACATCAGGGTCTAACCCGGTCATCTCCAGATCAATCCAAATCAAGTTTTGATCACTAAAAGACATATAATTAAGTGCCTATAGGGGTTTGCCAATAAAAAAGGTACTATAACCTAAATTCCCCTAACTACGATACCGCCGTGCAGCGCACAGTGATAAATTGAGTTAGGCATCGTTCTAAGTTAAAAAACTTAAAGTGAAAAAACGTGACAAAGAAGAAAAAACTCACTAAAGGCCAAGTGCGCCGAGTTAGAAATAACCAGCACCGTAAGTTAAAACAAGAAGACTCCGTACAGTGGGACGAATCGATGCTGGAAAATGCCAAGTCCGGTCTAGTGATCACACGATTTGGTCAACATGCCGATATAGAAGACCCCGAGACGAAGATCGTCCATCGATGCAATTTACGTCGCGGAATCGAAAGTTTGGTGTGTGGCGATCAGGTCATTTGGCGGCCTGGCGTAGAAACTCTTGCTGGAATTTCAGGCGTGGTCGAAGCAGTAGAGCCTCGCAGCTCAGTTCTGACTCGTCCAGATTATTACGATGGTTTAAAACCCGTCGCCGCTAATGTTGAGCAAATGATCATTGTCTCTTCTGTCTTACCTGAATTATCGCTGAATATCATCGATCGTTACTTAATTGCTGCAGAAACACTATCTATCGCTCCTGCCATCGTTCTTAATAAAGTCGATTTACTCAGCGAAGCACAGCGGATGGATTATCAACAGCAATTGGCCGCTTACCAAGAAATTGGCTATGACGTCATTTTTGTCAGTAAAGAAAGTGGCGAAAATATCGCGTTATTAGAGAGTAAGTTAAGTCATAAGATTAATATCTTTGTCGGTCAATCCGGAGTAGGAAAATCAAGCTTAGTCAATGCGTTGATGCCTCAACTCGGCATCATTGCTGAAGAGGGTAAAATCTCTGAGAACTCAGGACTTGGACAGCATACGACTACCGCAGCTCGCTTATACCACATCCCATCCGGTGGCGATTTGATTGACTCTCCGGGTATTCGTGAGTTTGGTTTATGGCACTTAGCCGCAGAGGAAGTAACCAAAGCCTATGTAGAATTTCGTCCCTATTTAGGGGGATGTAAATTTCGTGACTGTAAACATGGTGATGACCCGGGTTGCTTACTGAGAGAAGCCGTCGAAAACGGTAAAATCAGCGCACAACGCTTTGATAACTATCACCGTATTATTGAGAGCATGTCGGAAAATAAAGCCAATCGACAATATTCTCGCAATAAAAAATCAGACCAACAATAAATACTCACAGACGAACAGAGTCTGATGACACGCGGATTATTTTTCAGTACCATTTCGCGCCAAAATAAAGATGATAGATTGGAAATAACATACGATGGATAAATTTAAAGTTAGGCTGCAATATTGGCTGCCACAACATGCTTTAACCCGTTTAGTCGGTAAACTCGCGTCAGCGAAGGCAGGTAGTCTAACCACCGCCATCATTCGCTGGTTTATTAAACAATATAATGTCAACATGAGTGAAGCGTTACATTCCGATCCAAAACACTTTGCGACATTTAACGAATTTTTTGTCCGTGAGTTAAAGCCTGGCCTACGCCCCGTTGTCGATGACGAAGCGACACTCGTTCATCCAGCCGACGCTTGCGTCAGTCAATTCGGCCCAATAACTGACGGCCAACTGATTCAAGCAAAAGGCCATCATTATTCTGCTCAAGTACTGCTTGGGGGTGATGCTAAACTGGCTGAAGAGTTTCGTGATGGTGAGTTTGCCACTCTCTACCTATCACCACGAGATTATCACCGAGTGCATATGCCATGTGATGGTACATTACGACAAATGATCTATGTGCCTGGCGATCTATTTTCTGTTAACCCACTGACCGCAGAGAATGTGCCTAATTTGTTTGCCCGTAACGAACGAGTTGTCTGTATTTTTGATACCGAATTTGGCCCACTGGCTCAAGTACTGGTCGGTGCAACCATTGTTGGCAGTATCGAGATGGTATGGGCAGGAACCATGACTCCACCGCGTGGTAATACCGTGTATCGTTGGGATTATCCAGCAGAAGGTATCAATGCTATCCGATTGAAAAAAGGCCAAGAAATGGGTCGATTTAAGTTGGGGTCAACCGTTATCAATCTATTTGCGAAACAACAGATTCGTTTTGATAGTAGCATGCAGTTAAATACGCCAACCCTGCTCGGTTCTGCTTACGCCCACAAAGCCTAATCAAGTTCCTCCTTATTTCCAACGCGTTAAATGAAACATTGTCGCCATTTTTTATCACTAAAAGTGGCGACTATGTTTGCTCTAAGCCGAGCTTTCCACTGATTAACTGTGTCTAAGCTAACAATTTTCCATTCCCTATTACGATCTTTTCATAGCAATGCTTTACCCTAGATGACATTCGGATATTTTTGCAAAGGACGCTCTTATGTCAACGTTATCGACCGGGTTACTGACTCGGCTTGCGATCTGTTTTTTGATTCCTGTCGGTGTACTCTTACTCCCCATAGACACCATTCCTATTGATGAATTGACGCTCGTTCAGCATCGCTTGCTGGCTATTTTTTTACTCGCGGCTCTACTCTGGGTCTTAGAACCGGTACCCGTTTTTGCTACTTCTATTCTGATCATCGCTCTATTATTAATTATGATTTCAGACAAGGGGTTACATTGGTTCCGCTCCCCAATTGAACAACATGAAGTCGGGCATTTAATCCCTTACACTGACATTCTTGGTGCCTTCTCTTCACCGATCATTATTCTGTTTATGGGTGGATTCGCCTTAGCGATCGCGGCGTCAAAATATCAACTGGATAACAACTTAGCACGTGTATTACTGCGCCCGTTTGGTCATCAACCTAAATTTATTATGCTTGGATTGATGCTCATCACCTCCGTATTCTCAATGTTCATGTCAAATACGGCTACGACAGTAATGATGTTGGCTCTACTTGGACCCATTGTCGCCTCTGCGCCGAAAGGGGAGCTAGGCATTAAAGCTTTGGTGCTATCCATTCCGATTGCTGCGAATACAGGAGGCATCGCGACGCCGATTGGTACGCCACCGAATGCGATTGCTTTACAGTATTTAACGGGAGAGAACAGCATAGACTTTCTATCTTGGATGATGATGGGTCTACCATTTGTGATTGTTCAATTAACCATTGCTTGGTTTTTATTGCAGTATTTATTTCCCTCATCACAACAACAAATGACGCTAAAATTGCAGGGAACATTTCAACGCTCTTGGCGAGCAATCGTCGTGTACATCACTTTTGCAACGACGATTTTATTGTGGATGAGTACCGCTCTGCATGGCATGAATACTTATGTGGTCTCGATCATTCCACTAGCTGTATTTACGTTAACAGGCATTATGGGCAAAGAGGAACTCAAGCAAATTAATTGGGATGTACTTTGGTTAGTGGCTGGGGGGATTGCGATCGGTATTGGGTTAGAGCATACCGGACTTGCCGTTGCCTTAGCCCATGCCATTGACTATGAAAGCTTATCACCGATGTTCATCGTCATTTCGCTATCGATGGTCTGCTGGCTAATGGCGAACTTCATGTCCAATACGGCAACAGCAAACTTATTAATGCCAATTGCTGCCGCTATTGGTGTCTCGATGTCCAGTTTAACGGAGATTGGTGGCCTACAAGGGTTATTGGTCGTGGTCGCGTTCTCCGCTTCTTTAGGCATGATCCTTCCAGTCTCAACACCGCCTAACTCATTAGCTTACTCCACAGGCTTAATTGAAAGTAAAGATATGGCTAAAACCGGTTTAATTCTTGGACTAGTAGGATTATGTATTGTGTATTTGGCCACTTGGGCGTTAACTTAATGAGAGCGTAACATCAATCGATTGCCGTAGAGAGAAGCAAAAACAATGAATGTTGATCCATAGACAACATTCTTCGGATTGATAGGCAGAATCATTGATCTTAACCTACTGCAAAGCGGAGAAAGTGTAGTAAAATTACGCTAGTTTTTTATTTCTCATTACCATGAATTTGACGAGGTTATAATTATGTCTGCTAAGAAGCCTATGGCTCTAGTGATTCTTGACGGTTGGGGCTACCGTGAAGATAACACCAGCAACGCGATCAACAATGCGCACACACCAGTACTTGATGCGTTGATGGAAAATCATCCTCATACTCTTATTTCTGCTTCTGGCATGGATGTGGGTCTACCTGACGGTCAAATGGGAAACTCTGAAGTTGGCCATACTAACATCGGTGCAGGACGGATTGTTTATCAAGATTTAACCCGCATTACTAAATCAATCGCAGATGGTGAATTCCAGCATAATGAAGCGATTGTGAATGCGATTGATAAAGCGGTAGCCGAAGGCAAAGCGGTTCATCTCATGGGATTGATGTCGCCAGGTGGTGTGCACTCTCACGAAGATCATATCTATGCGGCAGTAGAGCTAGCCGCTGCTCGTGGCGCAGAGAAAATTTACCTACACTGCTTCCTTGACGGACGTGATACCCCACCACGCAGTGCTGAGGGTTCATTGGCACGTTTCCAAGACCTATTTAGCAAACTCGGTAAAGGACGCATCGCTTCTCTTATCGGTCGTTATTATGCCATGGACCGTGATAATAACTGGGATCGCGTTCAGCAAGCTTATGACTTATTAACTCAAGCTAAAGCAGAGTTCACCTATGACTCTGCCGTTGCTGGCCTTAATGCCGCTTATGCGCGTGAAGAAAACGATGAGTTCGTCAAAGCCACAGAAATTCGTAGCGCAGATCAAGAATCAGCAGCCATGCAAGATGGTGATGCGGTACTATTTTTAAACTATCGTGCTGACCGTGCTCGTGAAATCACCCGCACGTTTGTCGCCGATTTTGATGGTTTCACTCGTCAAGTGTTCCCTAATGTCAATTTCGTGATGCTAACTCAGTATGCGGCCGATATTCCACTAGCGACCGCTTTCCCACCAGCATCGCTAGAAAACACTTATGGTGAATGGCTTTCTAAAGCGGGCAAAACTCAGCTGCGTATTTCAGAAACAGAGAAGTACGCCCACGTGACCTTCTTCTTTAACGGTGGCGCAGAAAACGAGTTTCCTGGTGAAGAGCGCCAGCTAGTGGCCTCTCCAAAAGTCGCGACTTACGATCTTCAACCAGAAATGAGCTCCAAAGAACTCACCGATAAACTGGTTGCGGCGATTAAATCCGGTCAATACGATGCGATCGTTTGTAACTATCCAAATGGTGATATGGTCGGCCATACTGGTGTTTATGAAGCAGCGGTTAAAGCTTGTGAAGCGGTCGATGAATGTATTGGCCGAGTGGTTGAAGCGATTAAAGAAGTCGATGGTCAGTTGCTCATCACCGCAGACCACGGTAACGCTGAAATGATGATTAACCCTGAAACCGGTGGCGTACATACGGCTCACACCAGTTTACCAGTACCGCTGATTTATGTCGGTAATAAATCAATTACTCTACAAGAGGGCGGTAAACTGTCGGATCTCGCACCAACCATGTTAGCGCTGGCTGACATGGAAATTCCCGCAGATATGTCAGGTAAAGTGCTTTATTCATAACGCTTGTTATTAGCGTACGATTTTTGAAGCATTGATCCCCTTAAATTCGCTATTTAAGGGGATTTTTTATCGATGGATTTTACTTAACGGTTGCTTACTTGGCATCGCTATCATCGTTAGTTGTCGCCAACGATGAATAGCTTTAGACTCAGACCACCGCTTTCCTCATCCATGATGTATTTATGACCTTTTCTGAGCTTAACTTAGCTTCTTCTCTACTTAGTGCACTGCCCGCTGAGTTACATACTCCGACCACAATCCAGCAGTTGGCGATTCCTGTGATTTTATCTGGTCGTGATCTGCTCGCTCTCGCTCAAACGGGCAGCGGTAAAACCTTCGCTTATGGTTTACCGCTATTACAAAAAACACTCCCGATGACACCACACATTCAAACCTTGATCATCGTACCGACACGTGAACTGGCAACCCAAGTTAGCCAAGCGCTGGGCTTAATCGCCAAACCGATGAACATCGATGTGTGTCCACTTTGTGGAGGGGTTGACCAGCAATGGCAACAGGATCAATTAGCGCAAAACCCTCAGCTCATCGTTGCTACGCCAGGGCGATTATTGGATCTTATTGAGCAACAGATCATAAACTTATCATCGCTACAACATCTGGTACTGGATGAGGCTGATCGGCTATTAGAGATGGGATTTTGGCCAGATGTGCAGCGGATCATGGCCCATTTACCCGCTAAAAAACAAACCCTGCTATTTTCTGCAACCTTACTCCCCGAGCTTGAAGAAAAAGCCCTCCAGCCGTTAAACGATCCCATTAAGATCAGCGCTAATCTGCCGAATCAAACCGTGCCAGAGATTGATGAACAACTGTACTTGGTCAATAAAGGCAGCAAAGCACAAGTCTTGATTCATTTACTCAAACAACATCATTGGTCTCAAGTCTTGGTCTTTATTAGCGCTCGAGATAATGCAGACGCACTGGCCAAAAAACTCCTTAAAGCTGGAATTCGTGTTGCCGCACTCCATGGTAATAAAGATCAAACCGATCGTGAGCAAATCTTGACTCAATTTAAACAGCAGAAAATTGAAGTGCTAATCGCAACCGATTTATTGGCAAGAGGCATTCATATTGAACAGCTTCCTGTGGTCATCAATTTTGATTTACCGCCAAGCCCGTCAGTGTATATTCACCGCGTTGGGCGAACCGCACGAGCTGGGCAAACAGGTCTCGCTCTCTCTTTAGTCTGTCATAATGAAAACGCGATCCTCGATGCCATTCGTCAACTGACTCAACGCCCTCTTGTGTTGCAGACGTTGGCCGATTTTCCCGTTACAGATCAACCCGCCACCACGGTGCCAAAACGTCAACCACGAGATAAACAAGCCAATCGACGGAGTGCCCAAAAGCGCAGTGTGAAACAGTTTCAACCGAAATCATCTCGCTAAACGCCGATCCTTGACGACAAATGAGCAGTATGACAAAAAACCGCACAAAGTTTACATTATGCTGCTCGCCTGACACGTGACTTTGAGTATACTGGGCATTCAACAATTTTAATGGTGATGATTGCCTAAACATGACGTTGTCTATTCTAAAACTTACTGTGCGATTATTGGCGGTCTGCTTAGCGATTACCACCTCATCAGGTGCTGCTTATGCCGCTTCGCAACAAGAGCTTTCTGGCGTCAAAAACGAAATCTCTCGTCAACAGCAGTCACTGAGCCAACGACAAAAAGAACTGGATCAATTACAGCGTTCACTTAGACAACAAGAGTTGTCTATCTCTCAGCTAGAAAATCAAATTAAAAATACCCAACGTGATGTCGTGACCGCTAATGACAATCTCGCCAATATTCAAAAAAACCGACTTGAGTTAGAACAGCAGCGCCAGCAACAGACCGAAAAACTCACTCAACTGTTACAGACGTACTATGTAACTCAGCGAGCACTGGCCAGCGGCGATCTCCTCAAAAGTGGCGTCGAGCAAGATAGAATTAGTCAGTATTATCAACATTTGGCCAAAGCGCGTACGGAAACCTTACGCAGTTTACAAACAACCCATCAAGCGCTCAACGAAAGTGAAAAACAACTGCAGCGTGAGCGTGATCAAATCACCGCCCTATTGCAACAACAAACCGATAAGCGCGATAAGCTCGCCAGCACTCAAGCGGAGCGGCGTAAAACCGTCAATACCATTCAACAAAGTATCTCGGGCGATCAAGTTTATCTTGCCGAACTGCAACGCAATGAAACTCGCTTGAAAGCTGAAATCGCCAAAGCAGCGAAGCGTAATGCAGTACCGATGGATGGACTCGCTCAGCAAAGAGGTAAGCTACCCTGGCCACTGCAAGGTAACGTGTTGCACCAGTTTGGAGAGAAACAAACTGGTCAAGTCGATTGGAAAGGCATGGTGATCAGCGCCAATTATGGGCAAGCCGTCAAAGCCGTCTATCCGGGAACGGTCGTATTTGCGGAGTATTTACGTGGCTATGGATTAGTGATTTTACTTGACCACGGCAAAGGTGATATGACCTTATACGGTTATAACCAATCACTCATGAAAAAAGAGGGCGATAAGGTCGTCGCAGGAGATACGCTCGCCTTAGCCGGTGATACTGGTGGGCAATCTCGTCCCGCGTTGTACTTTGAAATTCGTCGTAATAGCCGAGCTGAAAACCCACGCCAATGGCTGAGACGATAAATCTCACCAGCGCTATCGACGACGATTAATATCGATAATAAGTTTCGACCCTCTCTATCAGTTGGCTCAATTGTGATTTGGCTAGACGATTTACCCCTCCCGCCGCTTCTCGCCCACCACCGCTAACAAACTGAGCACAAATAGCGCCTGCGCCATGTTTATTGGCTAAAGGAGCACGCAACGACACAGTATAGCTTTCACTGTCGGCTTCAGTGAGCACCAAGTGAGCTTGGCTCGGTTGTTGATTAGCTAGCAGATTACCAAAGACGCCACTGACTCGATGTGAGGCCGATTGATTGGGTAACACAAACACGCGTAATTCCCGACTTTGGTAATATGCTTCTAGGCTTTGTGCTTGCGCCATGTCTTGCTGATAAGCCCGCTTGAGACGATGATAAGGGGAATGATGATCATCAATAAGCATAAAAGGACAAGGATAGTTCAATAAACTTCGCAGCAGTTCTGCGGGATGAAAGTGCAGATCTTCTAATTGTTGCCCATAGCCATTGTAATTGAGCAAAGTGCCGATTGACTGCAACTGCTCGGCTTGAAATGTCGTCAATCCAGCTTGTAATGCCAGTTGATTCGCGGTTGCGATCAAATTATCGCCATAAGCAGCGGCAATCGCCCAATGATGAAAACGGCCCGCCAGTAATCGATCAATGATCAAACCCGTACAAATATTGGCGTTTAAATCAATGTGAGCGGTTAAATTAGCGTGGTAAGGAACATCACCGGACTGATGATGATCAGCATAAAAAATGCTTGCTCCCTCTGAGAGAAGGCGCTGTAAATCAAAGACATTTTTCGCCATCGAAATATCCAGTACAGTCACAGAATCACCAGGATTAACCGTTAGTTTTTTCAGTAACTGTATGTCACGCTTCACGCCAGTCACTAGCTGACTTTCGATAGGCTCGGCTAAGCGCAGTTGTAATAGCGCGATGATGCCATCAGCATCACCATTAAAAACATCATAGTGCATGGTTATTCACAGGGGTATTTAGCGGACATAAGTACACTTTATCTAAATCGGTCTATGATGAGTAAGATAAAAACGTTATATCTCCAAACTTATTACTCAGCATCGCTATAACAGCCGTAATCGCATGGCAACCATTGAAAAGTCAACGCATTCTAGCCATTGATAGTGCTGGCATGCATGGCTCTGACACCTTCTTCTAACAATTGTAATTGTTCTAAACCTTGGGGGGTGGCATTGGGTTTCATCACCGAAATAATTTGTAGCATCCCCTGATGAATAACACGCTCGGTAATGGACGCGTTAGCCGACATCGCAGACTGATACGCCAACCAGCTTGAAGCGATCAAATGCAACGTTGTCACTAGCTTTTTCATCTCTTGCTCATCAATCACCAGCAGCTGCATATCGATAAACACTTGCATAATATTAATCAAGTTCACTTGGAGCTTATCTTGAACTTGAATATACGATTGATGCAGCTCAGGATCGCGTTGCAAAATTTCTGGCAAATTGGCGTAGAAAAATCGATATTTCCACATCAAATTAAAAATAGAATCCAGATAATGTTTCAGCAGCGTTAAACTCTCATATTGGCCCTGCCAAGGGCTAAAACGCTCGATAAGTTCTGCCGAGTACCAAGCAAAAATTTCACGCACGATCTCTTGTTTATTACGAAAATGATAATAGAGATTACCGGGGCTAATTTCGATATGAGCCGCAATATGGTTGGTGGTGATCGGTCTTTCACCATGTTCATTAAACAAAGCTAATGCGGCATGAATTATTCGGTCTCGGGTTTTCATTGTCGAACCATAATCTTTAGTGGTGAATTTATCTCAGTATATACCAAACAAGATAAAGAGGCAGACAGGCCCACCTCTTCGCTATTCAAAGGAAAGCGGACTCAATACTGAACCTTTTTATCGGTGATAAGGGGTCGAAAGTTCATGAACCGCATCGACAAACACTCCAGCATTCTCAGGTGGAACGTCTAAATGGATACCATGGCCTAAGTTAAACACATGCCCACTACCGGTACCAAAACCCTCAAGAATACTTGCTACCTCTTGACGAATTCGCTGAGGGCTCGCATAAAGCATGGAAGGATCCATATTGCCTTGCAGCGCAACTTTATCACCCACTCGTGCTTTAGCATCAGCAATATTGATGGTCCAATCGAGTCCAATCGCATCACACCCCGTCGCCGCAATCGACTCAAGCCACATACCACCATTTTTGGTAAATAATGTAACAGGGACTCGTCTGCCTTCGTGCTCACGGATCAATCCATCAACAATTTTATGCATGTAATGCAGCGAAAACGACTGATAATCTCTTGGCGTTAATACGCCTCCCCAAGTATCGAAAACCATCACTGATTGCGCTCCAGCTTTAATCTGTGCATTCAAATACTCAATGACACTGTTTGCCAATTTATCGAGTAACCGATGCAATAAAGCAGGTTCGGCATACATCATCTTTTTGATCTTGGTGAACGCTTTTGAACTTCCGCCTTCGACCATATAGGTTGCCAACGTCCAAGGGCTGCCAGAAAAACCAATCAAAGGCACCTCACCCTGCAAATCTTTACGAATTTGGCGCACTGCATTCATGACATATTGCAGCTCGCCTTCTGGATCAGGGAAACCAATTTTATCCACATCCGCTTTACAAGTGATGGGACGCTCGAACTTTGGCCCTTCACCAGCTTCAAAATACAAGCCTAAGCCCATGGCATCAGGAATGGTTAAAATATCGGAAAACAAAATTGCAGCATCGAGTGAAAAACGGCGTAGCGGCTGCAAGGTAACTTCAGAAGCCAGCTCGGCATTTTTGCATAACGACATAAAATCGCCCGCTTGTGCACGTGTCGCTTGGTATTCTGGTAGATAGCGTCCCGCTTGACGCATCATCCATACTGGCGTGCAATCGACAGGTTGCTTGAGTAATGCACGCAAATAGCGGTCATTTTTTAATTCAGTCATGGTCTTTTCCCATTTTTCTATCAAGCGGTAATCAATCGCTCATTCTAACATTGATTGACCAAGCATCGCAGAGTGCTTTGCAACCGAGATCAAGTTATTAACTTTTAAATCAATGCTTAAATTGCGTGCAAAAGCATTAACTGTTACAAATTTATTCGCTAGCGAAAACGATAATAATAGCTAGGCATTGAATGTCTAGCATCTCATAACGACATCTTACTTACCCCCTCCCTTGCGGAGGGTTTTTTTATGCCTGTTTTCTCTAAAAAGAATGACTGTCGATCTTATCATTCTTGGCTCGTATGTCGGTCAAGGTCTGTTCAATTAAAGCTCGAGCTATCGTTCCGTGTGGAGCCAGATCAGGTAAATGAGGTTCACTAAACCACTGCGCATCGGTCAGTTCTGAATAATCGGGGTTTAACTCACCTCCCGCATAATCGGCTAAAAAACCCATCATCATACTGGAAGGAAACGCCCAAGGTTGACTGGCCACATAGCGAATATTGTCGATAATAATCCCCGTTTCTTCTTGTACTTCACGCGCGACGCATTGCTCAAGGGTTTCTCCCACCTCTAAAAAACCGGCAATCACCGTATACATCCCACCGCGATGACGAGGGTGCTGAGCAAGTAAAATCTGATCATCTTTGCGAACCGCGACAATAATGCACGGAAAAATACGGGGATAATGTAAAGTGCGACATTCCTGACATTGCATCGCTAACTGATGATGATTGAGACGATTACGCCCACCACATTGTGAACAAAAACGCTGAGTTTGACTCATATGCCCATATTGAACCGCTTTGCTGGCGAGCAAAAATAGCGCTGAATCCATCGATAATAACGTCCGCAAATTCACCATTGGTAACTCATCAGCGATCTCTTGAGCATTTATCCAATAAACAGGGGCTTGGTTATGCTCACCAATCAATACCGCATACTCAATCGGTAATCGCCATTGCTGCGCACAACCAAAAGGGATGCTCCCATCAATGGTCCAGATCTCACTTCCTGAAACAACACACCAATAAGCGGCTTTTGCGTCACTGTTTTCTAACATACTCACTCCTGATTGCTTGCAGTTCAACCATTTTACTGGCAATCTAAATTCATACCAGAGTTTGTAGTCATTTGATTTTCAAACCTATAAATTCTCGTTAGGACAACAGTTTGTAGTACAACACTACAATGGGTGTGCAAGGAAAATCATCAATAAGATGATGAGATCATGAGGGCATGGTCATGCTAAATAAATTAAAGAAAACACAAGAGCAGTGGGGCGGATCCAGTGAAGTTATCGATCACTGGTTGGATAACCGTCAACACCTGATCGTTGAGTACTGCAAGCTTGCAGCACTACAGCCTTTAACTCCCGAATCCTCACTGAATGAGTTACCAGCGCCTAAAGCGTTGCACCGCTTTAGCCAAGAGCTGGTTGATTATATCTCCGAAGGCCATTTTAAAATTTATGATATGGTCATGCAAAAATGGCAAGCGACTGGTTTTAAAGCAACAGATGAAATCAACCAAACCTATGGAAAAATCGTCCAAACCAATGATGCCTTATTGGATTTTGCGGATAACTATGCCACTGTGGCTGATGACGATGATTTAGATAATCTCGATAATGATTTATCGATGGTTGGTGAAGTGCTTGAGTCGCGGTTTGCGTCTGAAGATTACCTGATTCAATTAATAGCAGACAGCCTTGCTATCCCACCAGGCGCATAAACAAGCGTGAGCTTTCGCTTTTCATCTAAGTAAATTGAGTGAAAGCAGCGCAACATAATTGACCTGAAAAATGAGTTAAAAAAGGCACCCGAAGGTGCCTTTTTTGATCATGCGATACGATTACTCGTCCGATGAAAAGCCAGCATTCAATAGCGCAGCAAGATTGTCCGTCGCTTGTTCCGCTGACGTACCTTCTTTTTGAGCTAGACGCTTCGCTTGGCGATCTTGGTGATACGCAAAACCGGTACCGGCAGGGATCAAACGACCAACGATTACGTTCTCTTTCAGACCACGTAAATCATCACGTTTACCCGATACCGCTGCTTCAGTCAGTACGCGCGTTGTTTCTTGGAACGACGCTGCTGAAATAAACGATTCGGTTGCCAGAGAGGCTTTGGTAATACCTAATAGTTCGCGTTCGAAACGAGCAGGTTCTTTACCATCAGCTTCCAATAAACGGTTAGCAATCTTAACTTGAGCGTACTCAATTTGCTCACCAGGTAAGAATTCCGAATCACCTGAATGGGTGATGGTACACTTACGTAGCATCTGACGAACAATCGTTTCAATATGCTTATCGTTTATCTTAACGCCTTGCAGACGGTAAACTTCCTGAACTTCGTTAGCAATGTATGAAGTCACGGCGTGGATACCACGTAGACGCAGAATATCATGCGGTGACTCTGGGCCATCAGCAATGACATCACCACGTTCAATACGCTCACCTTCAAACACGTTGAGCTGACGATGCTTAGGAATCATCTCTTCATACACATCACCGCTATCGCGAGTGATCAGTAGACGACGCTTACCTTTAGTCTCTTTACCGAATGAAACAGTACCCGTATGCTCAGCAAGAATCGCAGGCTCTTTCGGCTTACGCGCTTCAAACAAGTCAGCTACGCGTGGTAGACCACCGGTGATATCTCGGTTACCGCCAGATTTTTGTGGAATACGTGCTAACGTGTCACCGATGTTCACTTCTGCGCCATCTTCGATGTTCACAATCGCCTTACCAGGTAAGAAATATTGCGCTGGCATATCAGTACCAGGAATCAATACATCTTTACCTTTCGCATCAACCAGTTTAATCGCAGGACGCATATCTTTACCTGCGGCTGGACGAGCGGCGGCATCGGTAACTTCACTTGAAGACAGACCCGTTAGATCATCAGTTTGACGAGAAACGGTTACACCATCAATCATATCCACGAACTGGATACGACCAGCCACTTCAGTGATGATAGGTAGTGTGTGCGCTTCCCAGTTAGCAATAACTTCACCGGCGTCAACAGCATCGCCATCGGCTTTGCTTAATAACGAACCGTAAGGCAGTTTGTGCTTCTCTTTGGTACGACCAAATTCATCAATAATCGTCATCTCTGATGCACGCGAAGTGATCACCAGTTTACGATCTTTGTTGATTACGAATTTAGCGTTATGCAGCTTCACAGAACCTTTATTCTTTGCTTGAATACTGTTCTCTGCAGCGGCTGTTGATGCAGCACCACCGATGTGGAAAGTACGCATCGTTAACTGTGTACCTGGCTCACCGATAGATTGAGCCGCAATAACGCCGACGGCTTCACCTTGGTTAACCAAGTGACCACGAGCCAAGTCACGGCCATAACACAATGCACAACAACCAAAGTCAGCATCACAGGTTACGACAGAACGAACGCGGATACGGTCAACCGAGTTATCATTAATGATCTGACACCATTTTTCATCCAGTAAGGTATTACGTGGAATCAAGACTTCTTCAGTACCAGGCTTAATAATATCTTCTGCAACAACACGTCCAAGCGCTAACTCAGTCAGAGCAACTTTAACGTCACCACCCTCGATATGAGGCATCATATCAACGCCTTCATGGGTGCCACAGTCGTGTTCAGTAACCACTACGTCCTGTGCTACGTCAACCAAACGACGAGTCAGATAACCTGAGTTTGCCGTTTTCAATGCGGTATCGGCTAGACCCTTACGCGCACCATGGGTTGAGATAAAGTACTGAAGTACGTTCAGACCTTCTTTAAAGTTCGCGGTGATTGGCGTTTCAATGATCGAACCATCTGGACGAGCCATCAGACCACGCATACCCGCTAACTGACGAATCTGAGCCGCAGAACCACGTGCGCCTGAGTCGGCCATCATGTAAATGCTGTTGAAAGACTCTTGACGCTCTTCCTCACCATCACGGTTAATGACTAACTCAGAAGAGAGGTTTTCCATCATTGCTTTCGCAACGCGATCATTGGTTGACGCCCAAATATCGATCACTTTGTTATAGCGCTCACCGGCTGTCACTAGACCAGATTGGAACTGCTCTTGAATTTCGCGCACTTCTTCTTCTGCATCAGCAATTTCCGTGTATTTAGCCGCAGGAACAACCATGTCATCGATACCTACCGATACGCCAGACAATGCCGCATAAGCAAAACCGGTGTACATGATTTGGTCAGCAAAAATAACCGTGTCTTTCAGACCAAGCTTACGATACGCCTCGTTGAGCAAGTTAGAAATTTGCTTTTTACCTAACTTTTGGTTGACGATGCTATAAGGCAAGCCTGTCGGTACGATCTGCCACAACATGGCACGACCAATCGTCGTATCGACCAATTGAGTGTTAGTGGTACGGTGACCATCTTCATCAACGACCGTTTCAGTAATACGTACCTTAACTCGCGCATGCAGTTCCGCGTTTTTAGTGCGATATGCCTTTTCAGCCTCTTCAGGGCCAGCAAGGTACATACCTTCACCTTTCGCATTGATCTTTTCACGAGTCATGTAATACAGACCCAATACAACGTCCTGTGAAGGTACGATGATCGGATCGCCCGATGCTGGCGACAGAATGTTGTTCGTCGACATCATCAGCGTACGCGCTTCAAGCTGTGCTTCTAGAGTTAGAGGCACGTGTACCGCCATTTGGTCACCATCGAAGTCCGCGTTATACGCCGCACACACGAGTGGATGCAACTGAATCGCTTTACCTTCAATAAGAACTGGCTCAAACGCTTGAATACCCAAACGGTGCAGTGTTGGCGCACGGTTGAGTAGCACTGGGTGTTCACGGATCACTTCATCCAAGATATCCCAAACGACGGCTTCTTCACGCTCAACCATCTTCTTAGCCGCTTTAATCGTCGTTGCTAGGCCACGAGTTTCAAGTTTGCTATAGATAAATGGCTTAAATAGTTCAAGTGCCATCTTCTTAGGAAGACCACACTGATGTAGACGTAAGTATGGACCAACGGTAATAACCGAACGGCCAGAATAGTCTACACGTTTACCCAGTAGGTTCTGACGGAAACGACCTTGTTTACCCTTGATCATATCAGCAAGAGATTTCAGAGGACGCTTGTTAGAACCAGTAATAGCACGACCACGACGACCGTTATCTAATAGTGCATCCACCGACTCTTGTAACATGCGTTTTTCATTACGCACGATGATATCTGGTGCAGCAAGCTCAAGTAGACGCTTCAAACGGTTGTTACGGTTGATCACGCGACGATACAGATCGTTCAGATCCGACGTAGCAAAACGTCCACCATCTAGTGGAACGAGAGGGCGAAGATCAGGCGGCAGTACTGGCAAGACTGTCAGGATCATCCATTCAGGTTTGTTACCTGAAGAGAGGAACGCTTCAACCAGCTTCAAACGTTTGGTCAATTTCTTACGCTTGGTTTCAGAGTTAGTCGTTTCTAACTCTTCACGCATTTGCTCAGTTTCAACCTGTAGATCCATTGAAGACAAAAGATCTTTGATCGCTTCTGCGCCCATTTTAGCGGTAAATTCATCACCCCACTCTTCAAGACGATCCAAATACTCTTCTTCAGTGAGCATTTGTCCTCTTTCAAGATCAGTCATGCCTGGCTCAGTCACCACGTACATCTCGAAGTAAAGAACACGTTCGATATCACGTAATGGCATATCCATCAGCAAACCGATACGAGACGGTAGTGATTTTAAGAACCAAATGTGTGCCACAGGTGAAGCAAGCTCGATGTGGCCCATACGGTCACGACGAACTTTAGTCTGGGTTACTTCAACGCCACACTTCTCACAAATCACACCACGGTGTTTCAGACGCTTATATTTGCCACAAAGACACTCGTAGTCTTTTACCGGACCAAAAATACGCGCACAGAACAGACCATCACGCTCAGGTTTGAACGTACGATAGTTGATGGTCTCAGGTTTTTTCACTTCACCAAATGACCATGAACGGATCATATCTGGAGAAGATAGACCGATTTTGATTGCATCAAATTCTTCGGTCTTATGCTGTGCTTTTAGAAAGTTTAATAAGTCTTTCACAATCAGCTCCTGTAAGGAGTTAAAAGGGCCCGCTGCTTAATGTAGCGAGCGCCTTCCTACCAGAAAACCAGTTAGGTCCCCCAAAGGGGAACCTTAAGGTTTACTCTTCGTCTTCTAGCTCGATGTTGATACCTAGCGAGCGAATCTCTTTCAACAATACGTTGAACGATTCAGGCATACCAGGTTCCATCGCGTGGTTACCGTCTACAATGTTCTTATACATCTTCGTACGGCCGTTAACGTCATCAGACTTAACGGTAAGCATTTCTTGTAACGTGTAAGCGGCACCGTAGGCTTCTAGTGCCCACACTTCCATCTCACCAAAACGCTGACCACCGAACTGTGCTTTACCACCCAGAGGTTGCTGAGTAACCAAGCTATAAGAACCAGTTGAACGGGCATGCATCTTATCATCCACTAAGTGGTTCAATTTCAGCATGTACATATAACCAACCGTAACCGGACGCTCAAAGGCATCTCCCGTACGACCATCAAACAGAGTTAACTGTCCAGAAGTCGGCAGGTCGGCCAATTGCAACATCTCTTTAATAGACGCTTCATTCGCACCATCAAAGACTGGAGTCGCAACCGTTAAGCCATTGCGTAGGTTATTGGCTAAAGTACGCACTTCATCATCAGATAAAGCCGCGATGTCAACCGACTGACGAGTCTCGCCAAGGTCGTAAACCTTTTGTAGGAACTCACGCAGCTTCGCTAGCTCTTGTTGTTCCTTGATCATCTGGTTGATCTTATCGCCGATACCTTTGGCCGCGAGACCTAAGTGAACTTCTAAGATCTGACCGATGTTCATCCGCGATGGTACACCTAGTGGGTTCAGTACGATATCGACTGGCTGACCATTCTCATCATACGGCATGTCTTCCACAGGGTTGATCTTCGAGATAACACCTTTGTTACCATGACGACCCGCCATCTTATCACCCGGCTGGATGCGACGCTTAACCGCTAAGTAAACTTTTACGATCTTAAGAACGCCAGGTGCTAAATCATCACCTTGAGTGATCTTACGACGCTTGGTTTCAAACTTCTTATCAAAGTCAGCTTTTAGCTCATCCCACTGCTCAGCAAGCTGTTCAAGTTGGTTTTGTAGCTCCTCGTCTTCCAAGGTTTGCTCTAACCATTTCTTGCGCTCAATAGAATCAAGCTTCGCGTCCGAGTAACCACCAGCAACAAGTACAGAACGAACACGTGCTAATAGACCACCTTCAAGAATCTGGAACTCTTCAGTTAGGTCTTTTTTAGCTTCTTTCAGCTGCATGTGCTCAATTTCAAGCGCACGCTTGTCTTTCTCTACACCATCGCGAGTGAAAACTTGTACGTCAATAACCGTACCAGCCACTGAATTTGGAACGCGTAATGAGGTATCTTTAACGTCAGAAGCTTTCTCACCGAAGATAGCACGTAATAGCTTCTCTTCTGGAGTGAGCTGAGTTTCACCTTTTGGTGTTACTTTACCCACAAGGATGTCGCCACCCTTAACTTCTGCACCGATATAAACGATACCTGACTCATCAAGTTTAGATAATGCCGCTTCACCAACGTTGGGAATATCCGCCGTGATCTCTTCGGCACCAAGCTTAGTATCACGAGCCACACAAGACAGTTCTTGAATGTGGATGGTGGTAAAGCGGTCATCTTGAACAACGCGCTCTGAAACTAAGATTGAGTCTTCGAAGTTATAACCGTTCCAAGGCATGAACGCGATACGCATGTTCTGGCCTAGTGCTAGCTCACCTAAATCAGTAGATGGACCATCTGCCAATACATCACCACGACCCACAGGTTCACCAGGCATCACACAAGGACGCTGGTTAATACAGGTGTTTTGGTTCGAACGGGTATATTTGGTTAAGTTATAGATATCAATACCAGCTTCGCCAGGAATTAACTCTTCTTCATTAACCTTAACCACGATACGAGATGCATCAACCGACTGGATAACACCGCCACGATTCGCAACCACAGTTACACCAGAGTCAACAGCTACATTGCGCTCAATACCCGTACCAACAAATGGCTTTTCAGCACGTAGTGTCGGTACTGCTTGACGTTGCATGTTTGCACCCATCAAAGCACGGTTCGCATCATCGTGTTCTAGGAACGGAATCAAAGATGCAGCTATCGATACCACTTGGTTAGTCGCAACGTCCATGTAATCAACATGTTCACGCGGGTGAAGACCTGATTCACCTTTCTGACGAGCAGTGATCAGTTCATCAGCAAAACGGCTATCATCAGTAAGCTTGGCGTTCGCCTGAGCAATAACAAATTGGCCTTCTTCAATCGCTGATAAATAATCAACTTCATCAGTCACAACGCCATCGACAACTCGACGGTATGGTGTTTCAAGGAAGCCATATTCATTACAACGAGCAAAAGCAGACAAAGAGTTGATTAGACCGATGTTTGGACCTTCTGGTGTTTCGATTGGACATAAACGACCATAGTGGGTTACGTGTACGTCACGAACTTCGAAACCAGCACGTTCACGAGTCAAACCACCCGGACCTAAAGCAGAAATACGACGCTTATGCGTGACTTCTGATAGCGGGTTGTTCTGATCCATAAACTGAGACAGTTGTGAAGAACCAAAGAATTCTTTTACTGCAGCAGAAATTGGTTTGGCATTGATCAAGTCTTGTGGCATCACGTTATCGAGATCGCCTAAGCTTAGACGCTCTTTTACTGCGCGTTCAACACGGACTAGACCAACACGGAATTGGTTTTCTGCCATTTCGCCAACACTACGAATACGACGGTTACCAAGATGGTCGATATCATCAACCTCCCCTTTACCGTTACGAATCGCGATTAGCTTTTTCATCACTTCGATGATATCAGTTTCATCGAGTGTGCCTTGCTCTTCTGCGTCTGTACGCTCAATAGAACTATTGAACTTCATACGACCTACGGTTGATAAGTCATAACGCTCAGGAGAGAAGAATAAACTTTCGAATAGCGCTTCAGCCGCTTCTTTCGTTGGCGGCTCGCCAGGGCGCATCATGCGATAGATTTCAACTAACGCCGAAATTCGGTCAGAGGTACTGTCAACACGTAGTGTTTCAGACATGAACGGACCATTATCAAGATCGTTAGTAAAGAGAACTTCCAGCTTTTTGTAACCCGCTTGAGATAAATGAGCGAGTACTTCCAAAGTAACTTCTTGGTTAGCGGCAAGGATCACTTCACCCGTCGCTTCATTGATGTAGTCTTTGGCTGAAATCTTGCCGACAATATAATCAACAGGAACTTCAATAAAACTGACTTCATCTTTTTCAAGCTGACGAATATGACGCGCAGTGACACGACGACCTTTTTCGACATAAACCTTACCATTAGATTCAATATCAAACGTTGCCGTTTCACCACGTAAACGTTCAGGCACCAACTCCATCATCAGAGTTTGGTCTTTGACTTCAAACTTCACTTTGTCAAAGAAGGTGTCTAGAACTTGTTCTGTGGTTTTACCTAGCGCACGCAAAATAATTGACGCAGGCAGCTTACGACGACGGTCAATACGTACGTATAGGTTATCTTTAGGATCGAACTCAAAGTCGAGCCATGAACCACGGTAAGGGATCACGCGTGCGTTATAAAGCACTTTACCAGAAGAGTGGGTTTTACCCTTATCGCTGTCGAAGAACACGCCTGGGCTTCGGTGCAGCTGGGATACGATAACCCGCTCAGTACCATTAATGACAAAGGTACCATTATCTGTCATGAGTGGAATTTCACCCATGTAGACTTCTTGTTCTTTAATATCTTTAACCGTGCCTGCTGGCGCGTCTTTGTCAAAGATCACTAGGCGTAATTTTACGCGTAGAGGTTTAGAATAAGTTACACCACGGATTTGACATTCTTTAACGTCAAAAACTGGCTCACCAAGACGGTAGCTAACGTATTGCAGCTCTGAATTGCCGTTGTAGCTCTGGATTGGAAATACAGAACGAAAAGCAGCTTCAAGACCGTATTGCCCTTCTGGATCCTGTTCGATAAATTTTTCGAACGAATCAAGCTGGATCGATAGCAGGTATGGAATGTCCAATACTTGTGGACGAGTACCAAAGTCCTTACGGATGCGCTTTTTCTCGGTATAAGAGTAAACCATGGGGTTCCTCAGCTCGCTGATAAGTGACCCAAACTGTCCGCCTTTATTAAAAGGGGTAGGACAGTGACTAAATCGCTGTTTACTGTAGTGGCATCTCGTATCGTTATGATTTAGATGCTTTTTGCAAGAATATGGAACGCTTAAACAGCGGGAAAATTCGTCCATACCCTACAGCGCAAAAAGGCTGGTGGTCAATAAACCACCAGCCATTAGCCTTTCGGCTAAGGAATTAAGTAATAATTACTTAACTTCAACAGTTGCACCAGCTTCTTCTAGCTGAGCTTTAAGAGCGTCAGCTTCAGCTTTGTCGATGCCTTCTTTTAGAGGTGCTGGAGCGCCGTCAACTAGAGCTTTAGCTTCTTTTAGGCCAAGACCAGTTGCGCCACGTACTGCTTTGATTACAGCAACTTTGTTTGCGCCAGCAGCAGTTAGAATTACGTCGAATTCAGTTTGCTCTTCAACTTCAGCAGCAGCAGCGCCGCCAGAAACTACTGCAGCTGCAGCAGAAACACCGAACTTCTCTTCCATAGCAGAGATAAGTTCAACAACTTGCATTACAGACATTTCTGCAATAGCGTCTAGGATTTGCTCGTTAGTAATAGACATAACAATTCTCTTTTAAGTCAACAATAAGTTTATTTAGCAACCAATAAAAAGCAAGGCAATTAAGCCGCTGTAGCTTCTTTTTGATCGCGGATAGCAGCGATAGTACGCGCCAGCTTGCCAGCAGAAGCTTCTTTCATGCACATCATTAGGCGTGCAATTGCTTCGTCGTAAGTTGGTAGTGTCGCTAGTACTTCAGCGTCAGTAATTACGCCTTCAAATGCAGCTGCTTTGATCTCAAATGCTTTGTTCTCTTTAGCGAAGTCTTTAAAAAGACGTGCTGCAGCACCTGGGTGCTCGTTAGAGAATCCGATCAAAGTAGGACCTACGAATACGTCTTTCAGACATTCGTAAGCTGTGCCTTCTACAGCGCGACGTGCTAGAGTATTACGAACAACTCTCAGGTAAACACCCGCTTCACGCGCTTGTTTACGTAGAGAAGTCATCGCGCCTACTTGAACGCCACGAGAGTCAGCAACAACTGCAGAAAGTGCACCACTGGCCGCTTCGTTGACTTCAGCAACAATTGCTTTTTTGTCTTGAAGATTTAAAGCCATCTTGGATTGCTCCTGGTTGTCGTTACACCACTCACTATTATCACAACAGTGAGAGATTATTAGGTGCAGTCCCAGAAGAAAGGTAACTTATAAAAATAAGAGCTTTCTGTCAGTTCGGGCACCATCTACGTAGGTTTTATTAAGTTATCGAATTGATAACGCCTACGGTCTTGGACGGAGACTGTGTCATAGTTCAAAGAACCAAAGTTCAGCCCCAACCACAAATATTAGGCGCAAAATTATACATAAATTTCGCGCCTAAGCAAAGGAATTATATTTTAGTGTTCAGCGTTAACTGATCAACAGCAACACCTGCACCCATCGTCGTAGAGATGCTTACTTTCTTCACGTAAGTACCTTTCGCTGATGATGGTTTTGCTTTCTTAAGCGCAACAAGCAGAGCTTCTAAGTTCTCTTGCAGTTGGTTAGCTTCGAAAGTCACTTTGCCGATAGTGCTGTGGATAATACCGTTCTTGTCATTACGGTAACGAACCTGGCCTGCTTTCGCATTTTTCACTGCTTCAGCAACGTTAGGAGTTACAGTACCAACTTTCGGGTTTGGCATTAGACCACGAGGACCAAGAATGGTACCCAATTGACCAACAACACGCATTGCATCTGGAGAAGCAATCACAACGTCGAAGTTCATTTCACCTTTTTTCACTTGCTCAGCAAGATCTTCCATACCCACTAGGTCTGCACCAGCAGCTTTAGCCGCTTCAGCATTAGCACCTTGAGTGAATACTGCAACGCGAACGTCACGACCAGTACCGTGTGGTAGTACAGTTGCACCACGTACGTTTTGGTCAGATTTACGAGCATCGATACCAAGGTTCACAGCAACATCTACAGATTCAACAAATTTAGCTGTCGCTAGTTCTTTAAGAAGAGCAACTGCTTCGTTGATTTCGTATTCTTTTGTTGCGTCAACTTTTTCACGAATTGTACGCATGCGCTTAGTTAATTTTGCCATGATCTTAACCCTCTACCACTAGGCCCATTGAACGAGCAGTACCCGCAATAGAACGTTTCATCGCTTCAATATCAGCACCAGTCATATCAGCAGCTTTTAGTTCTGCGATTTCTTGGATTTGTGCGTCAGTGATCGTACCCACTTTTTCAGTGTTTGGACGACCAGAACCAGACTTAAGGCCAGCCGCTTTCTTAAGTAGAACTGCTGCAGGAGGAGTCTTAGTGATGAACGTAAAAGAACGGTCGCTGTATACAGTGATAACAACTGGAGTAGGTAGACCTTTCTCCATTGATTCTGTTTTTGCGTTAAACGCTTTACAGAATTCCATGATGTTAACACCTTTTTGACCTAGTGCAGGACCAACTGGTGGACTTGGGTTCGCCATACCAGCTGCAACTTGCAACTTGATATAAGCTTCAACTTTCTTAGCCATGATATTTCCTAATGATTGGGTGCAAACGCTAATATATTTATCAGCTCCCCAGTTTTACATAATGCCCGTAAAAAGGCGCGAAATTATAATCTTATCTCACGCTTTTCACAAGGCTTAAATAGATGCTATTTTAGTCAAGTTTTTCTACTTGACCAAATTCGAGTTCAACTGGCGTTGCACGACCGAAGATAGAGACAGACACTTTCAGGCGACTTTTATCGTAATCGGTCTCTTCTACCGTACCATTGAAATCAGCAAATGGACCTTCTGTAACACGGACCACTTCACCCACCTCAAACATCGTTTTCGGACGTGGAGCTTCACTCGCTTTTTCTAAACGGTTCAAGATCGCATCGGCTTCTTTATCAGTAATTGGTGCTGGTCTATCCGAAGTGCCACCAATGAAGCCCATTACACGAGGAACACTACGTACCAAATGCCATGACTCATCATTCATAACCATTTGTACCAGCACGTAACCTGGGAAGAATTTACGTTCGCTCTTGCGACGTTGGCCTGCGCGCATCTCCACCACTTCTTCCGTTGGAACCAGCACTTCACCAAAGTGCTCTTCCATCGCATGCATTTTTATATGCTCACGAAGTGATTGAGCGACACGACCTTCAAACCCAGAAAAGGCTTGAACGACATACCAGCGTTTTTTTGGAGCTTCACTCATGTATTAAACCCTCTATACTCCAGTCACAAAAGACACTAGACGAACCATAATTCCATCAATGCCCCAAAGTGCTAAAGCCATTACAATACTTACAGCTAACACGATTAATGTTGTTTGCATGGTTTCTTGACGCGTAGGCCACACCACTTTACGAACTTCCATCCGAGATTCGCGTGCAAAAACAATCGCAGCTTGACCTTTTACTGTGGTTGCCGCAACGCCAAGAGCGCCGGCAATTAACACAATGACACCTGCAGCACGTGCGACTACAGACCACTCACCATACAGGTAATTACCTACAACAGCAGCGGCCAACAATACGAAGGTAATGACCCACTTCAACGTATCTAGCGCATTTGAGCTATCAGGAGTTTCAGCATTATTAGCTTTCATAAACCAACCTGTCACAAGTCTTACTATAGACGACAACAGCCCCGCTGTTGCAGGGCAAATCCATTTCATCAGCTACACGGCTGATATACTGATTTTGACCAAGAAATAGTCTCGGCCCCTAAATTTCATGCTAGCGCTTGATGATAAAACAAACAAAGTGACTAACTGTGTAGAAAAAGGGCATCAAATGATGCCCTTTTTGCTACTGGATAGTCAAATCATTCTTCACAGAAACTGTGATTAAGCGATAACTTTAGCTACAACACCAGCGCCTACTGTACGGCCACCTTCACGGATAGCAAAACGTAGACCTTCGTCCATCGCGATTGGTGCAATTAGCTCTACAACCATCTTGATGTTGTCGCC
>NZ_VHSI01000023.1:0-20405 GCF_013048705.1 Vibrio sp. A11
CTACAATCTTCGCTTCCCACTGCTCTTCACCGTTCAATGCACCTAGTGCTGAACCTTGAATTACTGGTAGGTCGTCGCCTGGGAAATCGTACTCAGAAAGAAGTTCACGAACTTCCATCTCTACAAGTTCTAGCAACTCTTCATCATCTACCATGTCACATTTGTTCATGAATACAACGATGTAAGGGATACCAACCTGACGGCCTAGTAGGATGTGCTCACGAGTTTGTGGCATTGGGCCATCTGTCGCAGCAACAACTAGGATACCACCGTCCATTTGCGCAGCACCTGTGATCATGTTTTTAACATAGTCAGCGTGTCCTGGGCAGTCTACGTGTGCGTAGTGACGTGATGGAGTTTGGTATTCTACGTGTGAAGTAGAAATAGTAATACCGCGCTCACGCTCTTCTGGAGCATTGTCGATTGACGCGAAGTCTTTCGCTTCACCGCCGTATACTTTTGCAAGTACAGTACAGATAGCTGCTGTTAGAGTGGTTTTACCGTGGTCAACGTGGCCGATAGTACCAACGTTTACGTGCGGTTTCGTACGTTCAAATTTTGCTTTAGACACGATCGTGTTCCTTCCTAGTTATGATTCGCCTTAAGTCAAGTGCACTCAAAGCGCGCCAGAAATTGCTATTTTATGCGCCAACGCTCGTTAGCGCAATAGATTCGTTATTAATCAAATAACAACTACCCACGTTCAGCAATGATTGCATCGGCAACATTTTTCGGCACCTCGGCGTACTCAGCAAACTCCATTGAGTAAGAAGCACGGCCTTGGGTCGCAGAACGTAGATCTGTTGCGTAACCAAACATCTCTGAGAGTGGAACTCGAGCACGGATAATTTTGAGGCCAGCATTGCCATCATCCATGCCTTCAATGATGCCACGACGACGATTTAAATCGCCGACTACATCACCCATCCAATCTTCAGGTGTGGTTATTTCAACTTTCATTAGCGGTTCAAGAATGACTGGGTTTGCTTCTAGCGCGCCCTTCTTGAATGCCATTGAGCCGGCGATTTTAAACGCCATTTCACTTGAGTCGACATCGTGGAATGAACCGTCGAAGAGTGTCGCTTTAACATCCAAAATAGGATATCCCGCTAACACACCGTTGTTCATTTGTTCCTCGATCCCTTTCGCTACCGGGTTGATGAACTCTTTAGGAATTGCACCGCCCACGATGGCGTCAACAAAGACAAAGCCTTGTCCTAACTCTGCAGGTTCAACTTTCAACCATACGTGACCGTATTGACCACGGCCACCAGACTGGCGAACAAACTTGCCTTCAACTTCCGCTTGACCACGAATGGTTTCACGATACGCAACCTGAGGTTTACCCACGTTGCAATCAACGCTGAACTCACGTTTCATACGGTCAACGATGATGTCTAAGTGAAGCTCGCCCATACCAGAAATTAGCGTTTGTCCTGTTTCCTTATCCGTTTCGACTCGGAATGACGGGTCTTCAGCCGCTAATTTACCTAGCGCAATCCCCATTCGTTCCTGATCCGCTTTTGAGCGAGGCTCAACCGCGATTTGGATAACAGGCTCAGGAAACTCCATGCGTTCAAGAATCACTTTATGATCTTGATGACAGAGCGTGTCACCGGTAGTGACATCTTTCAAGCCAATAGCGGCGGCGATATCGCCAGCACGAACTTCTTTAATTTCTTCACGTTTATTAGCATGCATTTGTACAATGCGCCCAAAACGCTCTTTCTTTTGTTTGACTGAGTTATAAACCGCATCACCAGAGTTAACCACTCCAGAATAGACACGAATAAACGTCAAAGTACCAACAAATGGGTCGGTAGCAATTTTAAATGCTAAAGCAGAAAACGGTTCATTATCGTCGGCGTGACGCTCAACTTCATTCTCGTTCTCATCAATACCTTTGATCGCCGGTACTTCTACTGGTGATGGCAAAAATTCAACTACCGCATCCAAAACAGCTTGCACACCTTTATTTTTAAACGCGCTACCACAAGTGGCAAGAACGATTTCGTTGTTCAGCGTGCGCTGACGTAGCGCTTGTTTGATTTCAGCTTCAGTAAGTACGCCATCTTCAAGGTATTTATCCATCAATTCTTCGCTCGCTTCCGCAGCGACTTCAACTAAGTTGTTGTGCCACTCTTCAGCCAGCTCTAGCATATCATCCGGAATCGCTTCATAAGTAAAGCTCATGCCTTGATCGGCTTCATTCCAGTTGATGGCTTTCATCTTGATAAGGTCGATGACACCTCTAAAATCCTCTTCTGCACCAATATTTAATTGGATAGGAACGGGAGTTGCACCAAGACGATGTTTAATTTGATCTACTACGCGTAGGAAGTCTGCGCCAGTACGGTCCATCTTATTAACAAACACAATGCGAGGAACATGGTATTTATCTGCTTGACGCCACACTGTTTCAGACTGAGGTTCAACACCAGATGAACCACAAAAGACAACCACAGCTCCATCAAGTACACGCAGCGAACGCTCTACTTCGATGGTGAAGTCAACGTGTCCAGGGGTATCAATGATGTTAATGCGATGATCTTGGAATTGTGCATCCATACCACGCCAGAAGGCAGTTGTTGCAGCAGAGGTAATAGTAATACCACGTTCCTGCTCCTGCTCCATCCAGTCCATGGTGGCAGCACCATCGTGAACTTCGCCAAGTTTGTGAGAAAGGCCGGTATAGAACAGAATACGCTCAGTAGTGGTTGTTTTTCCTGCATCTACGTGAGCACAGATACCGATATTACGGTAGCGCTCAATAGGAGTTTTACGAGCCACGATTGTATCCTCTTACTAAGGGAAACCTTAGAAAATAGAAATGTGCTGCGAGAGGACCTCGCAGCACAGAAGGTATTACCAGCGGTAATGAGCGAAGGCTTTGTTCGCTTCTGCCATACGGTGAACGTCTTCACGTTTCTTAACAGCAGTACCTTTGTTTTCTGACGCATCTAGCATTTCTGCAGCTAAGCGACCAGCCATAGATTTTTCACCACGCTTACGCGCAGCTTCAACCAACCAACGCATAGCAAGTGCGTTACGGCGAACCGGACGTACTTCTACTGGCACTTGGTAAGTTGAACCACCCACACGGCGAGATTTAACTTCTACCGCTGGACGTACGTTTTCAAGAGCTTGTTCAAAAACAGCCAAGTGATCTTTACCAGATTTCTCAGCCATAGTGTCTAGTGCAGTGTAAACAATTTTCTCTGCAGTAGATTTTTTACCGTCAACCATAAGGATGTTAACGAATTTTGCCAGCAGTTCAGATTTGAACTTTGGATCTGGAAGGATCTTACGCTGACCAATAACGCGACGACGTGGCATGGAATATTCTCCGTTGTCTTCTTCAGGTTTTTTCCAAAACTATACAGTTTTTTCAAAATAACAAATTAATTTAGTGTTTGGCCTTACTTAACGGAATCCATTAAGACTTAGGACGCTTCACACCGTACTTAGAACGACCTTGTTTACGGTCGTTAACGCCTGAACAGTCAAGCGCACCACGAACAGTGTGGTAACGAACACCCGGAAGGTCTTTTACACGACCGCCACGGATAAGAACAACGCTGTGCTCTTGTAGGTTGTGACCTTCACCGCCGATGTATGAAGTCACTTCGTAACCATTGGTTAGACGAACACGACATACTTTACGTAGTGCTGAGTTAGGTTTCTTTGGTGTAGTAGTATATACGCGAGTACATACACCACGTTTTTGTGGGCACGCTTCGAGTGCAGGCACGTTGTTTTTTGCAACTTGCTTCACACGTGGCTTGCGTACCAACTGGTTAATAGTTGCCATTAGCTAGCTCCTGAATTTACTTAACGTAAGCTTTATGAAAAATCTAGCCCTGATTGTGATTTGCACAAATAGGGACGCAAAATTCTATGCAGCAGTGAGAGGTGTGTCAAGAAATATACAGATCTTTTTTATCCACCAACATCAGCGCGGTGGATACTTTTACGGACACTCGATAAAAATTAAGACCAACTTATTGATTTATCTTCATTTACTGTCATTTCAACAAAATCATTCATCGTGACTTGCTCAATAGAACCTGAACACATTTCTAACCAACCACGAGCGGAAAGATCCTCACGCAGTGCATAGACCGACTTAATGGTCTGTAAATCGGTGAAATAAGGGCTGTTTGGGTTAGTAAGATAAACGGCATTTTCAACCAGCAATAGGCTATCATGAGCTTGAAAATAACGACGAACTAATTTTAGCTGTTGAGGATGTTTAATAATATGCAGCACACGCCTATCCTGTGGTATTAAAAAGTCACAATGTGATCAAAAGATTGCCACATTGCCCCAATGGCTTGAGGAGAAAGTGGGGAGACATTAATAAGTAATGCTTCACTGGTTATCCCCCATTCGGCAAGGCTTTGTTCACAGACATAACACGATTCAATCTCATACAAATCGAGCAGTTTGAATGTGCTAATGTAGTCTCGGCTTAAAATCGCCTTAGGATCTTGCCCAGAGACCAATTGTAAAACCCCTTCACCGACAAAAAAGACAGCTAAATCATCACTGTAAGCCGATGCTGCGAGCACGGCATCGAGTCCCTCTCGTCCAGCACTGGTGGCGTGAGGAGGAGAATGAAAAACAAAGGCGATTTTCTTCAAAATTGTACCACTCTATCCTCAGTTAATAGCGCTTCTGCCAGCGCTCCCAGCCCTGCTTGTGTCACTCCCATCGCCAAACTCGATGTTGATAATTGATGCTGTTCGGCTTCGCTTTGGCTAACAATACCACGTCGTAACGCTGCAGCAACGCAGGTTTCTAAGCGAATTTGATGCTTCGTCGCCATGGCTTGCCATGCTTTCACAAGATCAAATTCATCGTTAGCAGGCACGGTTAAACCCGACCCATTCAGCACACCTTCTTGATAGAAGAAAATACGCTTAATACTATGGCCTTTCTCGAGCACCGATTGAGCAAAAAGATAAGCATTACGAGCAGACTGAGTTCCATAAGCTGGACCCGTTACCAACAGAGCATAGGTCAATGGTGTGCTTGACTGACTCACAATCACTCATCCTCGGTTTTACGTTGGCGGATATACAAATAAACCGTATGTTTGGAGATATTTAATCGTTCAGCAACACGATTAATCGCATCTTTAATATCAAAAATACCTTTATCATACAACGCCATGACAATCTGACGATTTTTAGTATTGTTTGAGACTGATTTATCGGCATTAATCTCTTCAATAGTCCGCTCAACAGTTTGATCAACCAACTCGACCACATCACTGGCAAAATTAACCGGAGCAGCAGCCTCTTGAGCTTCTGGTGTCGGCATAAAAGAGTGCAACACCTGTGAAAAAGGCGCATCAAGATTGACGTTAATGCATAACAAACCAATCACTCGATGCTCTCCATTACGAATGGCGACCGTAATGGATTTCATTAATACTCCACCTTTCGCTCTGGTGAAAAACGAGCGAGAAAAGTTGCGTTCGGAGCCTTCAATATCACGCAGCATTTTTAACGCTAAATCCGTGATCGGCGACCCTACTTGACGACCTGTATTCTCGCCATTGGCAATTTTTATCGCCGAAGTATTCAGATCTTCTAACGAGTGCAAAACAATTTCACAAAAGGGGCCAATTAAACTCGCTAAACCATCCACCATCGCTTCATAGGAACGTAAAATCACTTTATCGTGCTCAGTAAATGGCTTTACATGCACAAATTCCATATCCATGAGCATATCGGCGTTAATGCTTTCTGTCGTTGTCACTGTACCTAGACCTTAGAACGTAAAATCAACAAATTGATGTAAGTTTATCAGAAAATTTTAAACCTAGACTAGGCTATCTTACGATGCAGTGACTTAGAACAAATTATACGATGAATATCTCCCTAGCAAAGCATCTGTACTTTTACCATTTGACAAGGGATGATAAAAAAATTGGTTAAAAAGTTAGTTTTACTTATAAAAAAAGGCCTGAATCTTCAGGCCTTTGATACTTTTAATAAAAGATTAATCGCTATCCCTTATTTATTGCGCTGCATCGCCATTTTCTACTTTCAACAGTTCCACTTCAAAAACTAGAGTAGAGTTTGCAGGAATGGTTGGCGTATCTTGCTCGCCATAGGCCAATTCTGGTGGAATAACGAACTTATATTTAGAACCAACTTGCATCAATTGCACGCCTTCTGTCCAACCAGGGATCACGCGGTTTAGCGGGAAGATAGCGGGCTCACCACGATCGTAAGAGCTATCAAACTGAGTACCATCGGTCAATGTGCCTTTGTAATGCACTTGTACCGTATCGGTCTCTTTTGGCGACTCACCTTGCGCTTCAGTTAAGACTTGATAAAGCAGTCCAGATTCGGTTTTTTTGACGCCTTCTTGCTTCTCAAACTCAGCACGGAATGCATCTCCAGCTTGCTTGTTGGTAGCGGCTTTTTCAGCCGCTTGTGCTTGCATTGACGCAGCAACACGTTTATCCAACGCTTCTAATGCTTCACGAGTCTGCTGTTCATCCATTTGCGCTGCACCAGCAAAAACATGTTCGATACCTCTTAGCACCATGTCTTTATTAAGATCAATACCAATTTCATTAGGCTTTTCGATACTGCTGGTTAAATAATTAGCAAAAGAAACACCAATCGCGTAAGCCGCTTTATCATCCTCTGACTTAAAAGTGACACTTTGAACGGCAACAGAGGCATTTGGGGTAGCCGTTGTCTCTTCTTTCTGACAACCAGCAGCTAGCGCAACCGTAGCGGCAAGCAATGACACTTTAAAAAACGATTTCATTCAATTCTCCAACTTTGTAGGTAAACCTTTCTGTTATTGAGCACAAACCGACGAATTAAACTGGTGCACAATAGTATGTTGTACCAATATAACGGTATGTTTCGTAATTGTCTTTACTACTCAACGGATAATTAATTGTGCTGCGGATAATTTCTCATTTCATAGTACCGACGGTTGTCATTTTTCTGTTAAATGGCTGTTTCTTCTTTAATCAAGAGACTGACCGCTGGGTTTTAGAACCCAATGGCTCGACCGGATTTGGCTTAAGCCGCGACGGACGCTTTGCATTAATTTATTCCCAAGAGCACCAACTGGTCTTATGGGATTTAGCACAACGTCAAATTCTAGCAGAGCTAGGCGCACAAGACCCAGAAGCCAACCCTGTCTCGTACATTCGTATTACTGATAATGGCCGTTATGCGATTACTGCCACACAAATCAATTTTGCCGTATGGGACTTAAGCTGGACCCAAGCTCAAGGGCTATGGTCCATTTCTGATGGTTTAATCATGGATGTCGCTCTGAGTAACGATGGGCAACAAGTGTTGCTGGGTGTATCCAACGGTAAAGCCATTTACGTTGATTTAGTCACTGGACGACGGCTTGAGTTCCTTGCTCACCAGGAAAAAGTCAATTCTGTCGCTTTATCCCCCAACGGTCGTTATGCCTTAACTGGCGGAAATGATTATACCGCTTATCTATGGGATACCCAGAGTGGACAGATTATCTACACCTTTGAACATGAACAGCGGGTTAACCGGGTTGCTTTACAGCGTGATGGTCAGTTAGCTTTCACTTCTGATGGTGGTAATCAATCGATTATTTGGAATTTACAAACGGGTGAAAAACAAGCCAAACTACGTAGTCTTTCTAGACAGCTTATTTTCTCTAGCGCACGATTTTCAGATGATGGGCGCTATCTACTCACTGGAACGCCATCTAGTCGCATCGAAGTATGGTCTACTGATCACGGTAAAAAATTAGCTCGCTTCGAAGCTCAACCACAAAAAGATGCGCGCCCGCCAAGAGCGGTGGTGTATGATGCGGTTTTTAATCCACAATCCAGCGTTATTTCTGGCACCTCTGCGGGAATCGCTCAAGAATGGGAGTTCAATCCATGATCATACAAAACGCTACCGAACAACAACTACAACAACGAATTGATGATTTAGAGTGTAAACTCGCTTTTCAAGAACAAACCATTGACGAACTTAATGCTGCTCTAACCCAACAGCAGCTATTAATTAATAAAATGCAAGATCAGATGAAATATGTGGTCGGGAAAATGAAAAATATGGATACATCAAACTTAGCGGATCCAGCCAATGAAACGCCACCACCACACTATTAATGACTTTGAATAACTCAAAAAACGTCACTCAAAGCATGAAGACATAAACGATCACCATCCCTATTACAACTAAACACCCCCCTATTCGCCGCAATTGATTATCTTCTTGCTGTGCGAGTTGCTGCATCATAGTCCGCCACCCTTGAGGAGCAATCAGCGGCCCTAAACCTTCAGCGATAAGCAATAATCCTATCGCAATCCATAATGATGTAGTCATTGTCTACCTTACTAAAAAAGAAAGGCTCCTTAGGAGCCTTTCTGAATAATATTACAATGGTATTAAACCACTTAGAATAAGTGTCTAGCCATTATTTTACTGATGAACCTTTAGCGCTATTCATGTATTGGAAGAAGTCACTCTTTGGATCCAAAACTAAGATATCACTTTTCTGGCTAAATGAGTTTTCATACGCTTGCAAAGAACGCAAGAAGCTAAAGAACTCAGGATCTTTGCTATAAGCGTCAGCATACACTTTGGCTGATGTTGCATCGGCTTGACCACGAGTAATTCGCGCAGTTCTGTCTGCTTCAGCTAAAATAGTTGCCACTTCAAGATCCGCCTGAGCACGAATAACTTCTGCTCTTTCACGGCCTTGTGAACGGTGACGACGAGCAACCGCTTCACGCTCAGCACGCATACGACGATAAATTGACTCACTGATTTCATCTGGAAGGTTAATCTTCTTCATTCTGAAATCAACCACATAAACACCCAAGTCTTTGCTTGCATTGACTCGAGTATCTTTCAGAACATTCGCCATGATCTGATCGCGTTGGCCATCGACTTCTAAAGCTTGTCTCGCGGCTTCAGTGGTGACAATCTCATCATCAGGACTATCAGGAAGTACCGCTTCATTGCGCGGACCAGAAACAATTTGTTTGATGTCTCGAGAACCGATCTCTGCCCTTAATACGTCCGTAACCCGACGTTCAAGGAGAGCTTGTGCGGTAAAAATATTACCTCCCCCCGTCGCTAAGTAGAATTGGCCAAAATCTTCAATTCGCCACTTAACGTAGGTATCGATAATAACGTCTTTTTGCTCAGAGGTTACAAAACGGTCTGAACGTCCATCCATGGTTTGAATACGAGCATCAAGAGTTTGCACTCGATCAAAGATCGGCATTTTAAAATGCAAACCAGGTTCATAGATTTTAGACATTTCATTGTCGTCTTGAATCACTCGTCCAAAACGAATGACAATGCCTCGCTCACCTTCTGGAACCACAAACATCGACATCAAGAGCAATGCTAAAAAGACGACAATGACCGGGATCATTAACTTACGCATGTTTAGTTTCTCCCTTGACGAGTATTAGTTGAGCGAGGAGGCGTATTACTGCTTGGGTCATTACGTTGTGACTGCAGTCCAGCTTCATCTTGCAATAATAATGAGCGAGTCTGACGAGACTGGCTAGCCCCTTCTTGACCTGCGAGTTTATCAATCGGCAAGTAGAGCAAGTTACCACTCGATTCTGAATCAATCAAAATCTTCGAACTGTTGGTATACACTTGTTCCATTGTATCGAGATACATACGATTACGCGTTACTTCTGGAGCGGCTTGATACTCAGGTAACAGTTTCTCAAATTGAGCAACCTGACCAAATGCTTCATTAATGATTCGCTCGCTGTAACCTAATGCTTCTCGTTTAACACGTTCAGCACGACCTGTGGCTTGAGGTAAAATCTCATTCATGTACGCCTCAGCTTCACGAATGAAACGCTCTTCATCTTCTCGAGCAGCAATCGCGTCATCAAAAGCATCTTTAACTTGCTCTGGTGGACGTGATGACTGGAAGTTAACGCCAACCACTAATAAACCCATATCATAATCATCGATGATTTGGTTGAGTGTTTGTTGAGTACTTTGACGAATTTGTTGACGACCTACCGTTAAGATACTATCCATCAATGAGTCACCAATCACCGCACGTAGCGCTGAATCGGTGGCTTGATGCAAACTATCATCAGGATTAACAACTCGATACAAATACTTGTATGGGTCAACGATACGATATTGGACATCCATCGCCACGTTGACGACGTTTTCATCTTTGGTCAACATGATACCAGAAGCGCTCAACGAACGAATCGCTTGAATATTGACGGGAGTTACTTCATCAATAAAACGAGGGCGCCAGTTCAAACCAGGATTAACTACACGATCGTATTGACCCAATCTTAAGACAACGCCTCGTTCGGCTTCTCCAATTGTATAGAAGCCTGAGAAAAACCAAATGGCAACAGCAAGCACGGCGATAACGCCAAAACCCATTGCTCCACCACCAGCAAACGAAGGCCCATTGCCTCCTTTACCAAACTTTCCGCCCAGCTTCTGACTCAGTTTATTAAACACTTCGTCTAAATCTGGCGGACCTTGATCACGACCACCTTTGTTACCGCGATTATTATTTCCCCAAGGGTCATTATCGCGGCCGTTGTTGCCGTTGTTATTTCCGGGCTCATTCCACGCCATTAGAAAGCTCCATCATTTGATATGACGTTATACTCTAGCAGTCCTTTAAGTGACGATAAAGTCACGTAAAACTGCCTCTTCTCTTTTCTCTAGTCTAGACCAATCCACTTGTTGCATACGAACTGATATTAGCAGATTGCCCTCTGGATCATACTCTTCCTTTTCAATGCAGTTCATTTGGAAGAAAGTGCTCCGAATTCGACCTTGATGTTCAGGAGGAACGCGTAAACAATATTGGACGATGCTACTGGCCAGACGTTCGGTCAGCGCAGTAAACAACTGATCCATCCCCAGCCCATCCATCGCCGATACCCAAACAGCTCTAGGAACACCTTCATCATCTCTTTCTATACGAGGATATTGGCCTTCTAGATTATCGATTTTGTTCATAACCAGTAAACTTGGCACTTCATGTGCGTCAATCTCTAGTAGAACATCATCAACCGCTTGGATATTCTCACGAAAGCGGTCGTCACTGGCATCCACAACATGTAACAAAATGTCAGCTTGCTGAGTTTCTTGTAACGTTGCTTTGAATGCCGCCACTAAATCGTGGGGTAAATGACGAATGAACCCTACCGTATCAGCCAAAATAGCTGGCCCAACATCCAGTAGTTCGATCTTTCGTAGCGTTGGGTCTAACGTAGCGAACAGTTGATCCGCAGCGTACACTCCAGCGGAGGTAATTTGATTAAACAGAGTCGACTTACCTGCATTGGTATAACCAACCAGTGAAATCGTTGGAATTTCTGCACGGTTTCTCGCTCGGCGTCCTTGTTCACGCTGTTTTGCCACTTTCTCTAAACGGCGTAAGATCGCTTTAATTCGCTCACGCAATAAACGTCGGTCAGTTTCTAACTGAGTTTCTCCTGGCCCACGTAAGCCAATCCCACCTTTTTGTCTTTCTAAGTGAGTCCAACCTCGAACTAAACGGGTCGAAATATGACGCAACTGAGCTAATTCAACTTGCAACTTCCCTTCGTGAGTACGAGCTCGCTGAGCAAAGATATCCAGAATAAGACCGGTTCTATCAATCACTCGACATTGGCAAAGTTGTTCTAAATTTCGCTCTTGAGCAGGAGAAAGGGAATGGTTAAAAATCACCACGTCGGCTTCAGTTGATTGCACAGCTTGAGCAATCTCTTGAGCTTTACCCTCTCCAACGAAATATTTAGGGTGAGGAGACTGGCGGCTACCAGTCACTACCTGCAGAGTTGATACTCCAGCAGAAGAGACCAGCATTTCGCACTCTTTGAGATTTTCCCACTCACCCTTTTGCGTAAAGTTGATATGAACAAGTACCGCTCGCTCACCGGCTTCATAACGGTCAAACAAGCGTTCAACTCCTTAATGAATGATAATATGACGTCAAATAATTAATCGTCGGATTTCTCTGTGCCACGCTCACCTGCAGGTCGATCACCAGTGTGATGGCTAACCGGGCGAGCAGGTACAACGGTAGAGATAGCATGCTTATAAACCATCTGATTTACGGTGTTTTTTAACAAGATCACGAATTGATCAAACGATTCAATTTGACCTTGTAACTTAATGCCGTTTACTAAATAGATAGAAACTGGAATACGCTCGCGGCGTAGTGCATTTAAGAATGGGTCTTGTAGAGATTGCCCCTTAGCCATTTTATTTTCCTTATTTGTATTTTGTTGTAGTTATTTAGCTAGTGGTGCACATAAGTTGGTGCGGCCTTTACATCTGAGCTAAACGATAAAAACACCCTATGCCACTGATCTATCAACACAATATTGATCAACAAGTGACGGTTCCTTTACAGAGTACATCACGCAAAAGCGATCACATTATACACAGCTTACTCAATCAGATGCTATGGCATTTGCAAGAGTTTCTACCGCGCGTTCAATGTTCTCACTATCCAACCAAGTTAACTCATCCCAGCTGCGTAACCAGGTGAGCTGACGCTTGGCTAACTGACGGGTGGCACAAATACCACGATAAATAGCCTCATCAAGCGTGCTATTTCCGTCAAAGTAATCCCACATCTGTCGATAACCGACACAACGTATTGAAGGTAGATCAGGATGAAGATCATTACGATCATAGAGCGCTTTAACTTCTTCTTCAAAACCTGATTTGACCATCTTCTCGAAGCGGAGTTCAATTCGACGGTGGAGCTCAGCCCTATCCATGGGCGCGATGGCAAACTGTTTGACTCGAAAAGGGATTGATTCTCCTTTCGTTTGTGTCAGTTCAGTAAGAGTTTTACCTGAAATTTTATAAACTTCCAATGCTCTCGACAATCTTTGTGGATCATTTGGATGAATTCTTGCCGCTGAAATTGGATCAATTTGTTGCAGTTGGGTATGCAGAGCTGCCCAACCTTGCTCTTGAGCTTGCGACTCGATTTGCTGGCGAACCGCTGGATTGGCGGCAGGTAAAGGCGATAAACCATCTAACAAGGCTTTATAATAAAGCATGGTCCCACCAACCAGTAACGGGATTCTTCCCTCACTAACAATGGTCTTCATTTCTCGTAGCGCATCTTGTCGAAAATCTGCAACTGAGTAAGCTTCACTCGGATCTAAGATATCAATCAATCGATGGGGAGCCAAAGCCAACTCTTTGGCATCAGGCTTTGCTGTGCCAACATCCATTCCTTTATAGATCAATGCTGAATCAACACTGATGATTTCGACAGGATATTTCTGACGTAAACGAATGGCTAAATCGGTTTTACCGGAGGCGGTTGGGCCCATTAAAAATAAAGCTAATGGTAGTGGTTTGGTCATTAATTTAATGCTGCAATGGTTGCCGAAAAATCGACAGGTTGAATAAAGTGGCCATCATGTAATGGCAGTTTACCTGACCATAATTGCTCAAGCTCGGCAATTAATTGAATGGCTTCTGATAAAGTGTAGTCGTTTTTTTCTATCAAGACACGCTGGCTAAGCCACGTGACGATATTGTCGACATTTAAAGTCAACACTCCTGAAGCGCCATGTAAAGCAAGGTAAGATAACAGATCCGGAATCAAAAGCTGTAGATTTTGCTGTCTTAATGGCTGAGGAACCCCCATCACCATCACCGTCTGATGAGAACGAGTCACCAGATGAATCCCTAAACGTTCGAGCAACTCGCGGTATAATTCGAAACCACGGATCTCCTCATTAGACACTTTTACACTCAAAGGGACCAATAACGGCTGACTCTTTAATGGCTCTTCTTGACTATTTAATTGACCACGAACTCTCCACTCAACTGCTTTCGTTAGCGCCAGTAAGACACATCCTTGATCCGTAGTCATCAGCAGATATTGTCCATCAACGACAGCGATGGCTTTACCTAATTTAGTCACTATCAGTGACAGCGTTGACGATTTTTCAGTGGTTGATAAACGATTATCTATTGAAACTGGCGCTTCACTCACTTTCATTAACTGTTGATAAGCTTGACTTTGCTCAGCCATAACTGGCGCAGACGATCGTGACTTAGCCGTCGTCGGACGGTTCCATGAGTGAGAGGCTCTTGCTTCTTGAATGACCGCTTGCGATGGACGTTCTGTCGTTAAATACTGACGAGAATAACCGTCTTTATCACTCAGATTGCGAGCTGGCTGATCAGGATCCGTTGACCGCTCATTCGACATATGTGTCGGAACAGGAGCAGAGAAAGCGGCTTGGTTAAGCTCAGGAGTTTCAATATATTCACTATCAGCAAGAGCGTCGCTTAGTGCTTGATAAATAAAATCATGCACTAAGCGAGCTTGATGAAAACGAACCTCATGTTTCGCAGGATGTACATTGACATCAACCAAATGAGGATCCAGTTCAATGAACAGTACATAGGTTGCACATTGATCTGGCCTTAAACTACTCTCATAACTTTGTCGAATCGCATGATTGATCAGCTTGTCACGCATCATACGTCCGTTTACATAACAATATTGCAAATCACTTTGCTGACGAGCGCCTTGTGGCGTTGTTATCCAGCCATGCAATCTTAACCCTTGATGGGCTAACTCTATTTTCAGCATATGCTTAACAAAAGACGCACCACATACCGCAGCCAAACGATTTTCTTCTTGCCGTTCACTGCTCGCGGCACGGTACTGACGGATAATTTTCCCATTATGGCGCAGCGTCAAACTGACATCAAAACGGCTCAAAGCAATACGCTTTAAGAGTTCATCAATATGGGTAAACTCTGTTTTTTCTGTACGTAAAAATTTGCGTCTTGCCGGTGTATTGAAAAACAGATCCAAAACTTCAACTGTGGTCCCTACTGGATGGGCACTAGGCTGCAGCTTGACAGCCATATCGCGCCCTTCACTGTACGCCGACCATGCTTCTTCTTGAGTCGCCGGACGAGAAGTGATGGTTAAGCGAGAAACCGAGCTAATACTGGCTAACGCTTCCCCACGAAACCCTAGGCTGATGATCGCTTCGAGATCGTCCAGTGTTTGTATTTTCGATGTCGCATGTCGACTTAAGGCTAAGCCAAGCTCATCCTTATTGATCCCAGAGCCGTTATCGCGAACTCGAATTAACTTAGCGCCACCTTTCTCAATATCAATTTCAATCCGTGTGGCCCCTGAATCCAAGCTGTTTTCTACCAGCTCTTTTACTACCGAAGCCGGCCTTTCCACCACCTCACCCGCGGCAATTTGGTTTGCTAAACGGGCGGGTAGAATACGAATCGTCATAACCTGCCTATCTTATCGGTTGGGAATGATCAGTACTTGGCCTACCGCCAATTGATCTGAGCGCAATTGATTAGCCTCACGAATACTCTGTACCGTTACATTGTACTGATTGGCGATCCGACCAAGAAACTCACCACTCTGTACCGTGTGTTTACGCAAAGGTTTATCTTTTAAGCTCACCGTAATATTAAGCTTTTGACCAACAAATAACGTGTCAGACTTAAGGTTATTTTCTCGGCGTATCGCATCGATAGAGACTTTATAATTCGCCGCTAAACGGCCTAAAAACTCTCCCGATTTAACCACATGGGTAATGGTTTCGGTTTCCACTGGATTATTGACCACCGGTACCGGAATAGGACCACGTTCTCCTCCGGGAATAGTTAATCGCTGACCCACCGTTAAGCGAGAATCTTTTAATTTATTCGCTTGCATGATCCCAGAAACGGTCGCTCCATATTTTTGGGCAATCACAGATAACGACTCACCTCGTTGTACTTGATGTTGCTGAGTTTTACCTCGGTTAGCAAACAAGGTTCCTTCTGGAGGATTTTCCTCAAAGTATTGCACTAACGCTTTGCCCATCGCTCGTGCGAGCTTATCTTGATGGCTACGTTGAAAAATCAATCGTTCTTCGATAGGGTTAGAGATAAAACCAATCTCTACTAATACTGATGGAATATCGGGCGACTTCAATACCGCCAGACTGGCATTCACAGGCTCCGCTTTATGTAAGTGAGCGACTTTGCCTAGCTCTTGTAAAAGATTGGTCGCCACTTTATGGCCTTCTTTTTGCGAATGGCTAAACTGTAAATCTAATAATGTTTGACTGACATTACGGTCGTTATTCGTCCGCGCCAAAACTTCACCGGCCCCTCCGAGTAACTCCGATTGCTGCTCATGATTTTCAACCCAACGCGCAATTTCAGTGTTGGCCCGCCGAGTATTAAGCACAAAAACTGAAGCCCCTCTTGGCTGTGGAGTATGAAAAGCGTCAGCATGAACTGAAACCAATAGATGAACACGATTACGACGAGCAATTTCAGTCCGATTATTCAAGCTTACGTAATAGTCACCGGTTCGTGTTAATACGGCTTTCATACCCGGAACCGCATTAATTTGATCCGCCAATTTTTTAGAAACGCTTAATGTGGCATCTTTTTCAAATTTACGAGTTGGGCCAATAGAACCGGGATCTTCACCACCATGTCCCGCATCGATAGCAATAATAATATCTGCAGTACCGACTAACTGAGACGCATCGCGGCTCACTACATTGGGCGAACGAGCGGGCGTACTCGACGTCGCCGCTGCAGGAGCGGGTGAATGAGGTAAATCAATCACCAAACGATGACCATATTGCCCACCTGGTGTGGGAGGTAATTTAAAAATATTGGGCGTCGACTTATTGGCTAATTCAAGTACTAAACGAAAAGTTGTTTTTTCTGGTGGTGTACTCGCGCGAATCCGTTTCAATATCGCACTATCAGAGACCGTTACTGGCAAAACGGCAGCTAATGAAGTCTGTTTTAGATCGACCACCAAGCGTTCTGGGCTGCTTAGCGTGAAATAACTAAAGTCCGCTTCTGACTTTAAATCGATCACTACGCGAGTGGCATCAGGGGAAGGCCAAACTCTAACCCCTTCTAATACATTAGCCTGAACGCTACTGATAGCAGATAATAATGTGACCAATAGCCACCAATAACGCAAAAAACGACCGTAATTAATGCTCAACATAACTCCAACTGACTCAATAAGGTGCATCCATACTCGCTATTTGCGCTAACACTCGCCTGACGTTGCTCACCCTCATAGCGAAGCGATATCGTTAAATCTGGTGTTGGCAATAAACCTTGACCTTTTTCAGGCCACTCCACCAAGCAAATAGCATCATCGGTAAAATAATCACGAATTCCCATAAACTCGAGTTCTTCAGGATCCGCCAATCGGTAAAGATCAAAATGATAAACCTGCCAATCCGCTAACTGGTATGGCTCAACTAACGTATAAGTTGGGCTTTTCACATTTCCTTCATGGCCTAACGCTCTAATGAAACCGCGACTTAAGGTGGTTTTCCCTGCGCCTAAATCACCGTAAAGATAAAGTGTCGTCTGCTGGGAACATAATTGAGCTAAGCGCATTCCTAGCATTACCGTCTGTTGTTCATCTTTTAAAGTAAAAGTTTTTATGGTCATGAATCGGATCTCTAAAGCGTCTAGCTAGCACTATATAAAAATAAAAAGAGAACGAATAGTAAACTGGGTTAGTTTTAAGAGACAAGCTCTGTTCTGTAAGTAAACAGAAAAATCTTCATATCAAATCTAATATCGATACAACTAGCCACTCACTGGCTGGATCAATCGAGTGAGATCCGTTAAGATCCGCCGCCCAATGACCATGACCAATACTGATGATGGACCTTCATTCACTAGCCGAACAAATCAAACAATGGGCAAAAGAACTCGGCTTTGACAAAGCAGGGATCTGCGACGTCGATTTAAGTCAACATGAAGCAACTTTACAAGCATGGTTAGATGCAGGGTATCACGGTGAGATGGAGTGGATGGCTCGCCATGGTATGTTACGTGCTCGCCCAGCAGAACTGTTACCCGGTACACTTCGAGTGATCAGTGTCCGCATCAACTACCTTCCACCACAAGCGCAATTTGCCGCGAATTTATCAGATCCAACCCAAGGTTATATTAGTCGCTATGCACTTGGACGCGATTACCATAAATTGGTTCGTAATCAACTCAAAAAATTAGCTGATAAAATCGAACAAGAAGTCGGTCAGTTGGGCTATCGTCCTTTTGTTGATTCCGCACCTATTTTAGAAAGGCCTCTGGCACAAAAAGCTGGGCTTGGCTGGACGGGAAAACATTCTTTAATTCTCGATAAAGAGGCAGGATCATGGTTCTTTTTAGGCGAACTGCTTGTTGATATTCCTCTGCCAGTCGATACACCGTCAGAGAATCAATGTGGACAGTGTCGAGCATGTATGACCTCATGCCCGACTGGTGCGATTGTCGAAGAAGGGGTTGTCGATGCACGGCGCTGTATCTCTTATTTAACGATTGAGTATTCAGGGGTGATCCCAGAAGAATTTCGAACGGCAATCGGTAATCGTATCTATGGTTGTGATGACTGCCAACTCGTCTGCCCTTGGAACCGTTTTGCTGATCTTACCCAAGAAGACGACTTCCATCGACGAGATGTGTTGAATAATGCCGATCTTGTTGCTTTATTTTCATGGGATGAGAAAACCTTTTTACACCATATGCAAGGTTCTGCCATACGCCGTATTGGTCATCAACAATGGCAACGCAATTTGATTATTGCAATGGGTAATGCGCCCTATTCACAAAGAATCATCGATGCCTTAGAGCAAAAAACAGGAGAAAGTGAACTATTAGATGAGCATATTGAATGGGCATTAACACAACAGAGAGAGCAGTTGGCTAGCATTACGAATAAACAGCAAAGACTAATTAGAATTATTGAAAAAGGCTTGCCGAGAGATGCGTGAGTATGAAATAACGCAACATCATTGATGTACATTCTTTGATGCACTTCGCAAATTCTTAGGTGTGGAAAAAATATTAAATGAGACAGCGTTTGCTAAACTTCAAAAAAGTTAATCACATTAGCAGGAAATGATAAGGATCAAAGAAAATACAGTTAATGATCGTTCACGCGGCTCTTACACCACAGGAAATAAATAAAAATACCATTTAAAATCATTAACTTAATAAAAAACCATCACTCTCACATTATTCCCCATCAGCAAAAAGATCGTCTGAACAAGCCTCTATCTTCAAGCTAAAAACACGTTATGCACCAAGTTATCCACAAATTTAAAATGTGGATAACTTGGTGCATGGATAAAACAAAGCCTGACTACGTCAGCGGTAGACTCCGTTTTTAGTCATGTATCTAATACGATTTCTGGCCAAACTTTCTTGGCAGAAAATAAGATGCTTTTCTTGATGGGATTATGCTTCACAGCATGATAAAGAGCATTGACATGGTGTCAATTCTTCAGAATAGACAGAAAAAACCACGCAATAGCGTAGTCTTTTGTTTTTAAATTGGTTGCGGGGGCCGGATTTGAACCGACGACCTTCGGGTTATGAGCCCGACGAGCTACCAGGCTGCTCCACCCCGCGTCCGTATTACTCACCGTTTAGCACGATGTAGGCTTGAAACTGCAGCGACACACGAGATTCACTTTCTTTAAACAAAAAGGCGTGAACTCAACCTTGGCAAGGTTGTTCTCTATTAACTGAGCGACTGTCGCATCTCATTACTAAGTGCAATGAAAGCTTGAATCTGGAGCGACACACGAGGTTCACTTTCTTTAAACAACAAGGCGTGACCTCAACCTTGGCAAGGTTGCGCTCTATTAACTGATCGACTGTCGCATCTCATTACTAAGTGCAATGAAAGCTTGAATCTGGAGCGACACACGAGGTTCGAACTCGTGACCTCAACCTTGGCAAGGTTGCGCTCTACCAACTGAGCTAGTGTCGCATTTCACCGTTAAGCACGATAAAGGCTATCTGTTTGGTTGCGGGGGCCGGATTTGAACCGACGACCTTCGGGTTATGAGCCCGACGAGCTACCAGGCTGCTCCACCCCGCGTCCGTATTACTCACCGTTAAGCACGATGTAGGCTTTGTAACTTTATTGTTTATCGCCATCAGCAATAAAAGCAAATCTGGAGCGACACACGAGGTTCGAACTCGTGACCTCAACCTTGGCAAGGTTGCGCTCTACCAACTGAGCTAGTGTCGCATTTCACCGTTAAGCACGATAAAGGCTATCTATTTGGTTGCGGGGGCCGGATTTGAACCGACGACCTTCGGGTTATGAGCCCGACGAGCTACCAGGCTGCTCCACCCCGCGTCCGTATTGCTCATCGTTAAGCACGATGTAGGCTTTGTAACTTTATTGTTTATCGCCATCAGCAATAAAAGCAAATCTGGAGCGACACACGAGGTTCGAACTCGTGACCTCAACCTTGGCAAGGTTGCGCTCTACCAACTGAGCTAGTGTCGCATTTCACCGTTAAGCACGATAAAGGCTATCTGTTTGGTTGCGGGGGC
>NZ_VHSI01000024.1:0-19991 GCF_013048705.1 Vibrio sp. A11
AACTCACCTGTTCGGTGATCGTTTGAACCTGTGCGAGGGTAAACTTAGAGGTAACGGATTTAGTCACGGAGTTCACACGGTTGAATTTACGTTTCCAGTAACTGAATTGAGATTGGTCTAGGTCGTGGGTTCGGCAGTATTGTGCTTGAGAAAGTTGGGTAGTTTGCCAAACGTTAACATGATGCTGCCAAGTTTGCTGTAGAAATAACATAAAAGCCTCCATAGGTAATGACTGTTGTCATTATCGGGGCTTGGGTTTAAATGGGAATAATGTCGAGAACTAAGCGCTTACTTTTGAACCACCTGTAACTAATGCTATTTTCAATTTAGGACTCCTTTCCTATTTATGTACTTTGACGGCTAACGCCCGCTTAAGGGGCTGACAACGCGACTACCAAGCTTCCGCATAACACTGAAACCACCGAAATCAACGCACAATAAAAATGCTACGCGTTGGAAGTCCCTCTTGAAGCGTTTGTTATGCGCGCGGTTAAAAGTAGTAACGAATGCCACCGTAACCACTGCTTATTGATACATCAAATGGCTTTATTTCAACACTTGTTGAGCGATAACCAACATGCAAATTAATGTTTTTATTGATAATAAAACCCAGCTCAACTCCCAACTGATAACCTAGCTCTGATTTAGAAATAGATAAACCGTCAGAAGCTACGTTACCTTTTAAGTTAACTGAACCGATACCACCAAGCAGACTTAAATAAGCATCTGCTTGCTCATAATGCACAATAAACTTGGGCTTAATGTTTAAATAAACACCACTTCCTTTAACGCTAAACTCATCTTCTTCTGATACTTTACCAAAATGGCGATACTCAGCTTCAACGCCAATCTTTACCGATTTATCAACATTAAACTCATAACCAACCACAGCGTTATAGCCAAAATCAGCGAAACTACTGGAGTTCTTAATTGATGAATTACTGAAATCTAGTTTAGTGCTGTTAAATAAAGCCCAATCTGCGCCAATATAGGATGTCCCTAAACTTAAGTTCTTCTGAGATTTTTCTGAAGTATCAGCTTGAGCCATAACCACAGAATTGAGTCCTAACACAGCTATGACTGAAACCAATAACTGATTTAATCTCATGTACTTACTCCATTTTATTTTGTATAAAAAACTTCCAACCAACTATAGCGCATAACGCCCAATTAAGTAGCCCGAAACGCGACTACCAACTTCCCGCACAACACCGTAATCACAAAACTCAACGCAAAACGAAAATGCCACGCGTTGAGGGTCTGCTTGAATTGTTTGTTATATTTCAGTTCCCGACAGCTACTGAAACACCAAGCAACCTTTGCAAAATAGAAAACAACATCAATTACTTAACGTAAACTGAACTAATTTTTGGCACAAAAACAAACAGTTAACTTTTAAATTGGCTCAAGCTTGCCCATTGATTCTGATGATAAATCTCAGAGAAACAAACCATTAATGTAAACCAAATCAAAATAGCAGCTAAATGAGCCCAAACGATAATGTTCGTTAGGTATTGATATACTTGATCAAATCAACAGCTATCCATAACAAGAAATCATCAACCAGCAAAACTCCCACATTACCACTTAACTTTTAAATTTATAACACGTTGAATTTAAGAGAAATATAACGCCCGCTTAAGGGGCTGACAACGCTACTACCAAGTTTCCGCATAACACTGAAACCACCGAAATCAACGCATAATAAAAATGCCGCGCGTTGGAAGTCCCTCTTGAAGCGTTTGTTATGTGTTTGAACTTAAAGGGATCTCCATTTCAATCAACCCTTTGACTTCAGATGTTCTAACAAAGCCTTTGGACTCATACAGGCTGATTGCTGGGTTTTCACTAAACACGCGCAAAACTAGCTTAGTGGATTGTCTTTTAAGTGCATGTCTAACAACTAATTCGAGACACTTTGCCCCAATTCCTCTGCCCTGAAACTCAGGCAAAATTTGAAAGTCCCTCAAGAAGGTAGTATCGCCACTATAGCTAAAACGGAGAACACCAACACGAGCTTGGTCTAGATGGACTTCGTAATTATCTAATTCTTCCCAACTACTTAGAAACTGATTGTGATCCCAGATTATTCCACGAGTTTGATAGTAACTTGCCATATTTGACTCGGTTAAAGATTCTGCGAATAAGGAGTCACTACCTACTTTTAGCTGTACTTCCATGCATTTTCCTCTGGTTACACATAACGCCGCATTAAGGGGCAGCCAACGCTACTACCAACTTTCCGCATAACATCGTAATCGCAAAAACCAACGCATAATAAAAATGCCACGCGTTGGCTGTCCCTCTTAAATGCTTTGTTAGGCAGATAACTCCTTAGCCAACTCGATATCATTTAGAACAACGTCATTTTCACGTTCTTCATTGATCTCACCTGTGGCTATAAAACCTTGCTTTATATAGAAATTTAATGCGTATTCATTACTATCAAGTGCCCACAACGAAACTTTTCTGGCTTTCAGTTTTCGAAGCATACTCTCGCATTCATCGTATAAATATTGACCAACGCCTGTACCAATTTTACCTGGGTCGATATAAATAGAACTCAGCTCATAAACATCAGTGCCTTTCAAGGTTTTCGGTTGTCCAAAGCACAAAAAGCCACCCACTTTTCCGTCACAATCCGCAACGAGCACTTCCGCTAGTTCACGCTGAATGATGTTTAACCATAATTTCTGACGCTTTTCAAAGGTGTAACTGTCGATATAACTTTGAGGCATCAACCCACTGTAGGCATAAGCCCATGAATTGACATGTATACATGCAATTTTATCAACATCACTTAGTAATGCCTTTCTAACTCTAAACTTCATGATTTCCCTATATGCCTAACGCCCGCTTAAGGGGCTGACAACGCTACTACCAACTTTCCGCATAACACCGTAACCACCAAAATTAACGCATAATAAAAATGCCACGCGTTGGAAGTCCCTCTTGAAGCGTTTGTTATGCTTTATTACTCATTGATTACATTGGATTTTTACAAATTCATTTGTTCGCAGCAGTTTAACTCAAAATGACAAACCAACCTACTTTCAGCAATCATTGTTGTCGATAAGATCCCAAACAAGTTGAAGCGAAATAGCCTGCGGAATCAATGAGCAAACCACACCAAAGAAAGAGACCTTTCAGCAAAAATCGAACCTTTTGCGTACACAATTTATCAGGGCAGAGTTGGCCAAATAAACTCAAGCATCGTTCAACTTTCAATCGCCACCAAAAAGAACAATAAACTCATAATATCAATAAATTAGAATACAAAAACGTCTAAATCAGACTAAGTTTTCCCATTAAAATTTATATATTGATTTTGCTGAGGCTCAATAAAGCATAACGCCCACTTAAGGGGCTGACAACGCGACTACCAACTTTCTGCATAACACTGAAACCACCGAAATCAACGCATAATGAAAATGCTGCGCGTTGGAAGTCCCTCTTGAAGTGTTTGTTATGCTTTATTACTTATTGATTAAATTTAACTTTTTCAATATTCATTGCTTACGAACACTTTAACTCAGAATGATAAACTTACCTACTTCCAGCAATCATTATTGCCAATAAGATCCCAAACAAGTTGAAGCGAATTAGCCTACAGAATCAAGGAACAAATAACGTCAAAGGAAAAAACCTTTCAGCAAAAATCGAACCTTTTGCGTACACAATTTATCAGAGCAGAGCCAGACAAAAGCGCACAAACATCGATAAACTTGCGCTAACCAAACACTGTCAGCAAGCTAGATGCCAATGAGATCCCAAACATGCTGAAGCGAAATAGCCTGTGGAATCAATGAACCAGTAACACCAAAGAAAGAGACTTTTCAGCGATAATCGAACCTTTTGCATACACAATTTATCAGAGCAAAAGCCGACAAAAACACAAAAGCATCGTTCAACTTTCAATCGCCACCAAAAAGAATAATAAACTCATAATATCAATTAATTAGAATAGAAAACCTCTAAATCAGACTGAGTTTCCCCATTAAAATTTATATATTGATTTTGCTGAGGTTCAATAAAGCATAACGCCCAATTAAGTAGCCCGAAACGCAACTACCAACTTCCCGCACAACGCCGTAATCACTAAACTCAACGCATAATAAAAATGCCACGCGTTGAGGGTCTGCTTGAATTGTTTGTTATATTTCAGTTCCATACAGCTACTGAAACACCAAACAACCTTTAAAAATAGCAAACAACATCAGTCACTTAACGTAAGTTGAACTAATTTTTGGCACAAAAACAAACAGTTAATTTTTAAATTGACTCAAGCTTGCCCATTGATTCTGATGATAAATCTCAGAGAAACAAACCATTAATGTAAACCAAATCAAAATAGCAGCTAAATGAGCCCAAACGATAATGTTCGATAGGTATTGATATACTTGATCAAATCAACAGCTATCCATCACAATAAATCATCAACCAGCAAAGATCCCACATTACCACTTAACTTTTAAATTTGTAACAGGTTGAATTCAAGAGAAATATAACGCCCACTTAAGGGGCTGACAACGCGACTACCAACTTTCCGCACAACACTGAAACCACCGAAATCAACGCATAATGAAAATGCTGTGCGTTGGAAGTCCCTCTTGAAGTGTTTGTTATGTTTTATTACTTATTGATTAAATTGAACTTTTCCAACATTTATTGGTTCAAGAAACTTTAACTCAAAATGATAAACTTGCCTACTTTCAGCAATCATTGTTGTCGATAAGATCCCAAACAAGTTAAAGCGAATTAGCCTACGGAATCAAGGGGTCAATAACACCAAAGGAAGAGACCTTTTAGCGACAATTGAATCTTTTACGAACAAAATTTATCAGGGCGGAGCCGGAAAAAAGCACAAAATCATCGATAAACTTGCGCTAACAAAACACTGTCAGCAAACGATGTGTCCATGAGATCCCAAACATGCTGAGGCGAAATAGCCTGTGGAATCAATGAGCAAACAACACCAAAGAAAAAGACCTTTCAGTGACAGTTTAATTTTTTGCGTACACAATTTATCAGAGCAGAGTTGGCCGAAAAAAACAGAAGCCTCGTTCAACTTTCAATCGCCACCAAAAAGAACAATAAACTCATAATATCAACAAATTAGAACAGATAGCCTCTTAAATCAGACCAGATTTTTCCATTAAAACTTGTGAATTGATCTTGCTGAGGCTCAATAAAACATAACGCCGCGTTAAGGGGTGAGCAACGCAACTACCAACTCACCGCATTACACTAAAAACCAATAAAATCAACGCATAACGAAAATGCTACGCGTTGCGAATCCCTCTTTAACGCTTTGTTAGGCTATTAATCCACTAGTTCAATACCCAGACTTTCTAGTAAGCTTAACGCTTCATATCGTGAAAACTTTGCCTTTTTAACGTTATTTTCTAATACGTCAATTGAGTATGCTGTTGATTCACTGAAATCAACACCTTGCAAATTTGTTCTCATAAATAAACTGTGGCTAAAATCGCTATAAGTCATTGTTGAACGAGCAAAGTTACCTTCACGGAAATCAACATCATGCAGCTTGCACTCATCAAAAACCAATTCATTTAAGGTCAAGCCAAAGAAAGACGAGTCGTTTAAAATACAACGCTTAAAACTTAGCTCAAAGTCTGAATGATAAACTGGCCATGTCGCTTTCGTCCAATCAACACCAACTAACTTACTGTCTTGAAATTTAAGCTCAAATAACTTTGAGTTAGCAAAATCGACCAAGCTCAAATTACAGCGTTCAAATGTGCAGTTTGTGAACTTACATCTATGAAATTTAACCGATGAGAAATCGCAATCAGAGAATTGGCAATCTTCAAATTCAACGTCGGTATATTGCTGCTCAGGGGTAGCAATTTTCTCAAATGAAACGTCGAAATATTGCTCATTATTTTTTAAATCGGTCATAGTATCCTCTGAATAGCCTAACGCCGCGTTAAGGGGTGAGCAACGCAACACTGAAGCTTAACGCATAACACTGAAACTACAAAAGCCTACCGCACAATACAAATGCTGCGCGTTGCGAATCCCTCTTTAACGCTTTGTTATGTGATTATTGCTTCAGAATTACAATCTATTACCGATTACAATCATATGCGCCCTGTTAACTATTATAAAATGGATAGCTCATGAAAGCGCTTATTTATGAAACTCTTATTAACCTTGCTAGCAAAGATCCTGAACAACATGCCCAAATCCGACAAAATCTTTATGATCAGTTAGGCTTACCTTTCGAAAAACAACTTACTTTGTATTCTCAGGCTCTTGGGCCTGCTGGTTCAGGTAAACTTGAAAATGAGCAAGCAATGTCTAATGCCGTAGAAAACGTGATCCAATTGCTTGAAACTCCTGAACACTAAACCTTTTCAGTTAATATTCGGCCCATTCGATTAGGGCCGTTTTCAATTTACGCCCAATCACATAACGCGCGGTTAAGGGGTGAGCAACGCAACTACTAACTTACCGCACAACACCGTAACCACTGAAATCAACGCAAAACAAAAATGCCGAGCGTTGCGAATCCCTCTTTAACCGTTTGTTATGTGCGTAGTTGAGAGTGCGATTTGACGTACTTTTTCACCTTTTTCATCGCCATTTGACGCTTTAACGGCGAAAGATAATCAATGAATAAATTACCAGAAAGATGGTCAATTTCATGCTGCATAACGATACCCAGAAAATCATCACTTTCGATCGTGATTCGCTGACCTGTTCGATCTAACGCCGATACCACAACTGATGTATAACGTTCCACCTCAGCATAATAATCTGGAACTGAAAGACACCCCTCTTGACCTAAAGCTTTGTTGCTACCACTCACTACTTCAGGATTAATCAATATCAATGGCTGATCTCGATTATCTGAAAGATCAATAATAACAACCGCTTCTTTACGACCCACTTGAACTGAAGCTAGACCTATACCATTATCAGTTGAATATAGGGTTTCCAACATATCATCGATTAATTTCTGAACCGATTCAATATCCTGCACTTTCTCTGCTGTAATCTTAAGCCTTGGATCTGGTGCTGTAAGAATTTCTAAAACTGCCATATTCACCTTTATATTTTAAGCACATAACGCCCGGTTAAGGGGCAGCCAACGCCATTACCAAGCTTCCGCATAACACCGTAACCACAAAAAACCAACGCATAATAAAAATGCCGCGCGTTGGCTGTCCCTCTTGAACCGTTTGTTAGCTTACAGTTTTCCACAGAGTCTTTGATTGCTCTGCAAAACCAAGTTTTGTATAAAATTTTTGTGCATGACCATTGAATGCCATGACCTCAAGCTTTATTTGCTCTGCACCTTGAGATTTAGCCCAATCGCTACATTTAGCCATTAGTTGTGTCCCAATACCGGAAACTCGGACACTTTCATCGACTACAATCGTGCCAACACGACAAATCGGTATTTTAACTAGAAATGGAACTACTTCATTTTTACTAATAGTGGCAGTAATAAACCCAACTACAGCACCGGAAACTTCCGCTACAAGAAATAGCCTTGATTGATCATTTAAGGCACTAAGAAGAAACTCTTTTTCTTCGAAAGACGGTTCAACAAATGCTTCCGGAGCATTTTCAAAATGCATTATTCCTATTTGATAATTTAGACGCAAAAGTGAGTCTATATCTGATGCTTGAGCTTCTCTAATTTCCATTTTCGTTCTCTGAATATGATATGTAAGCTAACGCCCGCTTAAGGGGCTGACAACGCTACTACCAAGTTTCCGCATAACACTGAAACCACCGAAATCAATGCACAATGAAAATGCCGCGCGTTGGAAGTCCCTCTTGAAGCGTTTGTTATGCTTTATTACTTATTGATTAAATTGAACTTTTTCAACATTTATTGGGTCAAGCCACTTTAACTCAAAATGATAAACTTGCCTACTTTCAGCAATCATTGGTGCAAATAAGATCCCAAATAAGTTGAAGCGAATTAGCCTGCGGAATCAATGGGCAAACAACACCAAAGGAAGAGACCGTTCAGCGACAAATGAACCTTTTGTGTGCACAATTTATCAGAGCAGAGCCGGAAAAAAGCGTAAAATCATCGATAGACTTGAACTAACCAAACACTGTCAGCAAGTAAGATGTTCATGAGATCCCAAACATGCTGAAGCGAAATAGCCTACGGAATCAATGAGCAAACAGCACCAAAGAAAGAGACCTTTCAGCAACAATCGAACCTTTTGCATACACAATTTATCAGAGCAAAAGCCGACAAAAACACACAAGCATCGTTCAACTTTCAATCGCCACAAAAAAGAACAATAAACTCATAATATCAATAATTTAGAATAGGAAAACTTCTAAATCAGACTGAGTTTTCCCATTAAAATTTATATATTGATTTTGCTGAGGCTCAATAAAGCATAACGCCGCGTTAAGGGGCAGCCAACGCAACTGCCAAGCTTACGCATAACACCGTAACCACAAAAACCAACGCATAATAAAAATGCCACGCGTTGGCTGTCCCTCTTGAACGCTTTGTTATAAGCAAATAACACATTGATTTAATTGATTTTCAACTGTTCTACGCCATATAGAACCCATGCACTATTAAGAGCTTCAAAACCAATTTTCGGATAATAACCTTGTGCTTTCGGTGCTGACAGTAAAACCAATTTACAGCTTGGGCTCAGCTCTTCTTTGGTCACTAAGATCAGATATTTACCTATACCATTGGATTGAACACTTTCATCAACAGCTAAATCAGACAGATAGCAGCAATAATGGAAATCTGTCACTGAACGAGCCACACCGACAAGTTGATCGTTCAGCCATGCGGTCACAATTAAATTAGAGTTATCGAGCATACCCTGAATAGTTGACTCATTATCCAAAGGACGCCGCTCACCCAATGATGTTTTCTTCAGTAAACTCACGAATTGTTCAACTGAGATTGGATGGTTTACTTTGTACTCGATTTCCATTTTTCATCCTCTGGAGCTGAATTTGCTTATAACGCCCGGTTAAGGGGTGAGCAACGTAACTACCAACTCACCGCACAACACCTTAACCACAAAAATAAACGCATTACAAAAATGCCGCGCGTTGCGAATCCCTCTTTAACCGTTTGTTATACCACGGATTATAATTTTTCACTGAACTCGCCACACTGATTGCATTTATAACCATGTTTATAAAAAAACAACGGAAAACCGAGCAAAATAAAAACTAAGAAAGCAGGCTTTTTGCCTTTTGTATGGACGGAAAGATCTCCACTTCCACAATTCGGACAAACGTCTTTTAACTTGTCAGGAATGGCTTCATTTTCCACAGACTCTGAAAAGTCGCTATTCAAAATTTCTAATGCTTCTTTTGCGTCATCTTCAGCGACTAATAGACGAACACCACCGATAGCATTTGAGTAAAGCCACTGAGTATTCACTGTATGTTCATCAGCGATAAAGCTTGTTATCCCTGCACTTTCCAAGCTCGCTTTCGCTATATGAGCTTCGTGAGGAAATGAAAAACGTGCTATTACAATCACATGTTACCTCTATAGGTGGTATAACGCCGCATTAAGGTGTGAGCGGCGCTTGGCTATACTTGAGCGAAGCGAAACTGCCAAGCGTTGCGAATCACTCTTAAATGCTTTGTTAGCTTTAAGCTGATAGCCCCACCAAAATTAACACATAACTATTATGAAAGGCGTGAGTTAAGAAAGCGACTTTTGCACCCTCAGATGTAGATACCTTTTGCCACACCTGAAAACCGAGACAAAAAACAACAAAAGGGGCAAACGTGAACAAGCCCCACAATGGATGGCTTAAAGAGTGCAAAACTGAAATAGACAAGGCAACCAAGCAAGCGACCAATAGTATATTTTGCATGAACTTCTGAGCTAACCATATGAGTAGGACTATTAGTATCGTTTCTACAAATGGAGCGAATAGAATCAAACCGAGCGCATCAAAAAGGGAAAACGATAAGTTCTCATTAGGCGCATCTTCAGGCAAGCCAACTAAAAAATGATACAAACACGCTAAAAAAAAGGCAATACAGGCACTTAATATCGATGCTTTAAAGCTATATGACATTTTTGAATCATTAATTTTGAATAGGAACATACGTACTCTTTTTAAAGCTAACGCCGCGTTAAGCGGTGAGCAACGCCCCACTTCACTTAATAAAGCCACCTTAATCACTGGACTAGAATTTGCAACCAAAACCGCCGAGCGTTGTGAATCCGCCTTAAACGCTTTGTTATGGCGCTTACTCGTAGTTTTGCTTACACCATTTTTCCCAACTTTTTTCACCCAAAACTTTCCGAGCTTTGACGATTCTGAATACATTGATAAGTCCCATCAGGATACCGAACATAGCAGACGAAATAACGTAAGTTTTCCAACGCTCAGGCTCTGTATGCCAAATCATTATCCACATCAAAGAACCCCAAACTAGCCCCATTAATAACCCGTGTGTTAAGAGCACTTTCATAGGAGATTGGAATACCAAAGGCTTTTTAGATGCGTCTTTGTATTTTGACCAAATAAACGCCGTTGGCCTAGTTAAGTCTGCAGGAACTCCCTTTGCAATTAGGTGCTGTTGAATGAATTTCGCCTTGTCCATTTTAGTCTCACTCTTTGTACGTCATCCAAATTCTAAGGCTATGCGGCAATTTATAGAGAATGGTTATCAAAGTGTTGCGACTGACTTCAAAGCCTAGCTGGCGCCATAACGCCCGCTTAAGGGGCTGACAACGCTACTACCAAGTTTCCGCACAACACTGAAACCACCGAAATCAACGCATAATAAAAATGCCGCGCGTTGGAAGTCCCTCTTGAAGCGTTTGTTATGCTTTATTACTTATTGATTAAATTGAACTTTTTCAACATTTATTGGTGCAAGCCACTTTAACTCAAAATGATAAACTTGCCTACTTTCAGCAATCATTGTTGCCGATAAGATCCCAAACAAGTTGAAGCGAATTAGCCTGTGAAATCAAGGGGCCAACAACACCAAAGGAAGAGACCGTTCAGCGATAATTGAACCTTTTACGAGCTCAATCTATCAGAGCAGAGCCGGAAAAAAGCGTAAAATCATCGATAAACTTGAACTAACCAAACACTGTCAGTAAACAAGATGTTCATGAGTTCCCAAACACGCTGAAGCGAAATAGCTCGTGGAATCAATGAGCCAGCAACACCAAAGAAAGAGACCTTTCAGCAAAAATAGAACCTTTTGCGTACACAATTTATCAGGGCAAAGTTGGCAAAAAAAACAGAAGCCTCGTTCAACTTTCAATAGCCACGAAAAAGAACAATAAACTCATAATATCAATAAATTAGAATAGGAAAACCTCTAAATCAGACTGAGTTTTCCCATTAAAATTTATATATTGATTTTGCTGAGGCTCAATAAAGCATAACGCCGCGTTAAGGGGTGAGCAACGCAACGATTAACTTACCGCATTGCACTAAAAACTAATAAAATCAACGCATAATGAAAATGCCACGCGTTGCGAATCCCTCTTGAACGCCTTGTTATGTTTATTTTTCGTACAACTCTAAGGGTAAACCATCTGGATCTTTAAAAAAGGTGAATCGTTTACCTGTAAATTCATCAACTCGAATTGGCTCAACATCAATTCCATGTGATTGTAACTCGTTAGCTGTCAATTCCACTGAGTTAACAACAAACGCTAAATGCCTTAAACCTTGAGATTCTGGATTACTTAATCTAGGCGGTGGCTCTGGAAAAGAAAACAGCTCAATTTGTCCACCATTTGGTAACGCTAAATCTAATTTATATGAATCTCGGCTTTCTCGATAATTTTCGGCAAGGATCTTAAGACCTAATATTTCCGTGTAAAATGACTTAGATCGTTGATAATCAGAGCAAATAATCGCTACATGATGGATACTTTCTAAATTCACAACATTCTCCGATTTGAACTTTAACCGAGTAAACATAACGCCCGCTTAAGGGGCTGACAACGCTACTACCAAGTTTCCGCATAATACTGAAACCACCGAAATCAACGCATAATAAAAATGCTACGCGTTGGAAGTCCCTCTTGAAGCGTTTGTTATGCTTTATTACCTATTGATTAAATTGAACTTTTTCAAAATTTATTGATTCAGGCCACTTTAACTCAAAATGATAAACTTGCCTACTTTCAGTAAACATTGTTGCCGATAAGATCCCAAATGAGTTGAAGCGAATTAGCCTGCGGAATCAAGGGGTCAACAACACCAAAGGAAGAGACCTTTCAGCGATAATTGAACCTTTTACGAGCACAATCTATCAGAGCTGAGCCGGAAAAAAGCGCAAAATCATCGATAAACTTGAACTAACCAAACACTGTCAGCAAGTAAGGTATTCATTAGATCTCAAACATGCTGAAGCGAAATAGCCTGCGGAATCAATGAGCCAGCAACACCAAAGAAAGAGACTTTTCAGCAACAATTGAACCTTTTGCGCACACAATTTATCAGAGCAGAGTTGGCCAAAAAAGCATGAGCATCGTTCAACTTTCAATAACCACCAAAAAGAACAATAAACTCATAATATCAATAAATTAGAATAGGAAAACCTCTAAATCAGACTGAGTTTTCCCATTAAAATTTATATATTGATTTTGCTGAGGCTCAATAAAGCATAACGCCCGCTTAAGGGGCTGACAACGCTACTACCAAGTTTCCGCATAACACTGAAACCACCAAAATCAACGCACAATAAAAATGCCGCGCGTTGGAAGTCCCTCTTGAAGCGTTTGTTATGCTTTATTACCCATTGATTAAATTGAACTTTTTCAACATTTATTGGTTCAAGCCACTTTAACTCAAAATGATAAACTTGCCTACTTTCAGCAAACATTGTTGCCGATAAGATCCCAAATAAGTTGAAGCGAATTAGCCTGCGGAACCAAGGGGGCAACAACACCAAAGGAAGAGACCTTTCAGCGATAATTGAACCTTTTACGAACACAATCTATCAGAGCTGAGCCGGAAAAAAGCGCACAAACATCGATAAACTTGAACTAACCAAACACTGTCAGCAAGCAAGATGTTTATGAGATCCCAAATATGCTGAGGCGAAATAGCCAGTGGGATCAATGAGCCAGCAACACCAAAGAAAGAGACCTTTCAGCAAAAATCGAACCTTTTGCGTACACAATTTATCAGAGCAGAGTTGGCTAAAAATGCACGAGCATCGTTCAACTTTCAATCGCCACAAAAAAGAACAATAAACTAATAATATCAATAAATTAGAATAGGAAAACTTCTAAATCAGACTGAGTTTTCCCATTAAAATTTATATTGATTTTGCTGATGTTCAATAAAGCATAACGCCGCGTTAAGGGGCAGCCAACGCAACTGCCAAGCTTCCGCATAACACCGTAACCACAAAAACCAACGCATAATAAAAATGCCACGCGTTGGCTGTCCCTCTTGAACGCTTTGTTATAAGCAAATAACACATTGATTTAATTGATTTTCAATTGTTCTGCGCTATATAGAACCCATGCACTATTAAGAGCTTCAAAACCAATTTTCGGATAATAACCTTGTGCTTTCGGTGCTGACAGTAAAACCAATTTACAGCTTGGGCTCAGCTCTTCTTTGGTCACTAAGATTAGATATTTACCTATACCATTGGATTGAACACTTTCATCAACAGCTAAATCAGACAGATAGCAGCAATAATGGAAATCTGTCACTGAACGAGCAACACCGACAAGTTGATCGTTCAGCCATGCGGTCACAATTAAATTAGAGTTATCGAGCATACCCTGAATAGTTGACTCATTATCCAAAGGACGCCGCTCACCCAATGATGTTTTCTTCAGTAAACTCACGAATTGTTCAACTGAGATTGGATGGTTTACTTTGTACTCGATTTCCATTTTTCATCCTCTGGAGCTGAATTTGCTTATAACGCCCGCTTAAGGGGCAGCCAACGCTACTACCAAGCTTCCGCATAACACCGTAATCACAAAAACCAACGCATAGTAAAAATGCCACGCGTTGGCTGTCCCTCTTGAAGCGTTTGTTATGTGTTTGTTTACGCCATACCAACATAACCGGCTTGCTCTTGGAGTCTTTTGCACCACGCTTGAATATTGGGGTAATCGGATAAGTTAAATCCACCTTCATCAGCAACATGCGTATAAGCGTACAGTGCAATATCAGCAATCGTGAGTTGCTTACCGACAAGGTAATCCGTTTGAGCTAAGCGACTTTCCATTATTGATAAGGCTTTATTACCTCCAGGTTGTAAGGCGTGATATTCCTCTAACCTTGACTCTGGCATACCTTGATATTTTTGGATAAAACGGGCCACTGCAATAAATGGCTCATGACTGTATTGTTCAAAGAACAACCATTCGTACACTTTAGCCTTTTCATATTTGTCACTAGGGATCAACGCTGTACCATCTGCAAAATAGCCAAGAATTGCGTTCGACTCTGACAAACAACGGCCATCATCCAAAACAACTGCGGGTATTTTTCCGTTTGGGTTAATGGATAAAAACTCAGCTGTTTTTGTGTCACCTTTTAAAATATTGACGTGATGCCATTCATGTTCAATGCCTAAGAAAGCAAGCAACAGCTTGACTTTGTAACAGTTCCCAGATTGGATATCTCCATAAACCTTCACTACAAATCTCCTTTTGTAAACTCAAAAACACATAACGCCCAATTAAGTAGCCCGAAACGCTACTACCAACTTTCCGTACAACACCGTAATCACCAAATTCAACGCAAAACGAAAATGCCACGCGTTGAGGGTCTGCTTGAATTGTTTGTTATGTTTTGGGCCAATTGGTACGACTTAGACCATAAACTGCATGATCTACAACTCGGCCATTCAAATTTTCTGCGCGACTGATTATGCCCTCAAGCGAGAAACCTAAACGCTCACATACATTACGACTTGGAATATTTTCGCTCGCTGCTGATATCTGAACCTTTTCCATATCAAGTTCAGTAAAAGCCAAGTCGACCAGTTTTAAAACTGACTTACTCACAATACCTTTACCTTGGTATTCTGAGCTTAACCAGTAGCCAATCTCTACTTTTTTAAGTTGACGATTAATACTGTTAAAACTGATATTTCCAACCAACTTATCTTGATAAATCATCCCACAAACTAAGGATTTTCCATCAGCATAATCATGCAATGAACTTTTGATAAAGCTAAGGAAAAACTCTTCATTGCTAGCATGAGGAGGCCAAGCTAACCATTGGCTCAAATATTCTCGCTCTCGACTAACAATTTCAAGATAGATCGGAGCAAACTGGGGATTAACCAAAGCCAGTTTCAGATCGGTATCAACATCCAATGTAAACATGATTTCCTCTTAAAAACATAACGCCCAATTAAGTAGCCCGAAACGCTACTACCAACTTTCCGCAAAACACCGTAATCACCAAACTCAACGCAAAACAAAAGTGCCACGCGTTGAGGGTCTGCTTGAATTGTTTGTTATATTTCAGTTCCAGACAGCTACTGAAACACCAAACAACTTTTGAAAATAGCAAACAACATCAAAAACTTAACGTAATTGAGCTAACTTTTGACACAAAAAAACGTTAATTTTTAAATCAGCTTAAGCTTACTCATTGATTCAGATAATGAATATCAGAACAACATACAACTAATGCAAACCAAATTAAAATAGCTGCCAAATGCGATTAAACGATAATATTCGTTAGTCATTGATATACTTGATCAAACCAACAGCTATCCATCACAAAAAATCATGAGCCAGCAAAGATTCCACATTACCACTTAACTTTTAAATTTGTAACACGTTGAATTTAAGAGAAATATAACGCCCGCTTAAGGGGCTGACAACGCTACTACCAAGTTTCCGCATAACACCGTAACCACCAAAATCAACGCATAATAAAAATGCCGCGCGTTGGAAGTCCCTCTTGAAGCGTTTGTTATGCTTTATTACCTATTGATTACATTGAACTTTTAAAAAATTCATTTGTTCGCAGCACTTTAACTCAAAATGATAAACTTGCCTACTTTCAGCAATCATTGGTGCCGATAAGATCCCAAATAAGTTGAAGCGAAATAGCCTGTGGAATCAATGAACCAGCAACACCAAAGAAAGAGACCTTTCAGCAACAATCGAACCTTTTACGCACACAATTTATCAGAGCAGAGCCGGACAAAAACGCACAAACATCGATAAACTTGCGCTAACCAAACACTGTCAGCAAGTAAGATGTTCATGAGATCCCAAACATGCTGAAGCGAAATAGCCGGTGGAATCAATGAGCAAACAACACCAAAGAAAGAGACCTTTCAGCAAAAACCGAACCTTTTGCGAACACAATTTATCAGGGCAAAGTTACCGAAAAAGCACAAGTATCGTTCAACTTTCAATCGCCACCAAAAAGAACAATAAACTCATAATATCAATAAATTAGAATACAAAAACGTCTAAATCAGACTAAGTTTTCCCATTAAAATTTATATATTGATTTTGCTGAGGCTCAATAAAGCATAACGCCGCGTTAAGGGGTGAGCAACGCAACTACCAACTCACCGTATTGCACTAAAAACTAATAAAATCAACGCATAACGAAAATGCTACGCGTTGCGAATCCCTCTTGAACGCTTTGTTAGCAATATTTCTCAAGGTACACTGGACCAAGAATATCTAAATGTCTGTTCCAAAGTTCAGAGATCAACTTAATAGAAAATAGATGAAACGATTGAACTCCAAGTTGCTCCCTTTTAACGCGACCAAGTAGACCTTCGAAGTCGCTGTCATTGAGCCTAAAGATTGGTGTATGTGCAGCTTTATTTCTAAGATCTCGAAACCAATCGTAAACCTGAAACTGGAACTCATCAATAACTTGTTCTTTCCTAAGCTTTTCCAATCTTTGATTATGATTGTTTAGTTTTACTTCTGGAAGATAGTGATCTGATAGTGTTTTAACGATCATCTCCACAAATGAATGAGAAACGATAACTAATAATCGCGGATTCTCTTTAACAATACCTATTTCATCCACGACTCGTAACATGTAATCAGAGTCCACAAATACCTCCATATTGCTAACGCCCGCTTAAGGGGCTGACAACGCTACTACCAAGTTTCCGCATAACACCGTAATCACCAAAATCAACGCATAATAAAAATGCCACGCGTTGGAAGTCCCTCTTGAAGCGTTTGTTATGTTTTATTACTTATTGATTATATTGAACTTTTACAAAATTCATTTGTTCGAAGCAGTTTAACTCAAAATGATAAACTTGCCTACTTTCAGCAATCATTGGTGCCGATAAGATCCCAAACAAGTTGAAGCAAAATAGCCTGCGGAATCAATGAGCAAACAACACCAAAGAAAGAGACTTTTCAGCAACAGTTGAATCTTTTGCGTACACAATTTATCAGAGCAGAACCAGACAAAAGCGCAAAAGCATCGATAAACTTGCGCTAACCAAACACTGTCAGCAAGTAAGATGTTCATGAGATCCCAAACATGCTGAAGCGAAGTAGCAGGTGGAATCAATGAAGTAGCAGGTGGAATCAATGAACCAGCAACAACAAAGAAAGAGGCTTTTCAGCAACAATCGAACCTTTTGCGTACACAATTTATCAGAGCAAAATCCGACAAAAAAACAAAAGCATCGATCAACTTTCAATAGCCACAAAAAAGAACAATAAACCCATAATATCAATAAATTAGAATAGGAAAACTTCTAAATCAGACGGAATTTTCCCATTAAAATTTTTGAATTGATCTTGCTGAGGCTCAATAAAACATAACGCCCAATTAAGTAGCCCGAAACGCTACTACCAACTTTCAGCACAACGCCGTAATCACTAAACTCAACGCAAAACAAAAATGCCACGCGTTGAGGGTCTGCTTGAATTGTTTGTTATATTTCAGTTCCATACAGCTACTGAAACACCAAACAACCTTTGAAAATAGTAAACAACATCAAATGCTTAACTCAAACTGAGCTAACTTTTGACACAAAAAACCGTTAATTTTTAAATCGACTTAAGCTTACCCATTGATTATGATGATAAATATCTGAGAAATAAGCAATTAATGCAAACCAAATCAACATAGATGCCAAATGCGATTAAATGATAATGTTCGTTACTCATTGATATACTTGATCAAACCAACAGCTATCCATCACAAGAAATCATCAATCAGCAAAGATCCCACATTACAACTTAACTTTTAAATTTGTAACACGTTGAATTTAAGAGAAATATAACGCCCGGTTAAGGGGTGAGCAACGCAACGACCAACTCACCGCACAACACCGTAAATCACAAAAATCAACGCATTACAAAAATGCTGCGCGTTGCGAATCCCTCTTGAACCGTTTGTTATATTTTCGTTCTCAACGCTAATGTGACCGAGAGCTTAAGATCAACGAAAAATCATTAACAAACTGATACTTCTCGACTTTCTAAAACCGTAGCAGCGTCGGCTCGCTCAATAATTTTTAACAATACCGATTGAATTGATTCATCTTCTCGAACATCTTTATCACTCGTAAATCGCTGAATTTGCGGTTCAGCATTTTCTTCAGCAATAAAAGTGATGACTACTTCGGTAGCGAAATCTGTCGTTTTGCCGAAATATTCTAAAGATATTTGCGGATAACCTTTGAAACCTCTTTGTACTCGTTTCAATATGCGTTTTTTCGCTTTATCCACGTTCATCATGAATCCTTTTGATTGCTGAACTTAAAAAAAATATAACGCCGCGTTAAGGGGCAGCCAACGCTACTACCAACTTTCTGCATAACACCGTAACCACCGAAATCAACGCACAGTAAAAATGCCACGCGTTGGCTGTCCCTCTTTAACGCTTTGTTAGGCAAAATTTCTAACGCTCAACTCGTAAGTTGTAAATCTATTACCCAACATCTTTGTTGAAAACACTCTTTGAGACTTTCTACGCAAGAAATCGTACTCTGGACGCGTATGCAGTAAGTGGATATATACCATCTCGTGACCATAGTTTCGAGACCAAGTCATAAGTGACTTAAATACCTGCTTACCAAGCCCCCAACAACTATCATCGAGAACCATAGCAATTTCAAAGCCCAACTCCGACGACTGAATACCACACCAACCAACTAAGTTTTCATCTAACTCTATAGCTCTTACTTTACAACCTTCAATTCGGTCTTCGTTGAGTTTATCCTTAATCCAATACTTCACTGACACAGAATCAAACTCATCGTGAGCAACTAGATGCTTTCGAATACTTAACTTGTTTAATATTGGGAGAAATTTTTCAGGCTCAATTTCATCGAGATGAACATATCTAATTTGTCTCATTAGTCACCCATTTTGCCTAACGCCCGCCTAAGGGGCTGACAACGCATAACAACCAAACCCAAACACAACCACCGAAACCACCGCGGCTCAATGGGACTGGAAACGCCGCGCGTTGACAGTCCCTCTTGAGGCGTTTGTTAGTTTCGTAGCCTATTGTTTTCCAATGACTTATTTAACAAATTTCTTTGAAAGCCATTTTACGCAAATGCATCAAACAAACACACGTCCAACACCAAAAGCTGTGAGGTTGGCAGCCAAAATTTAAAACGATCAAGGTTGAGTTGGCCACGGTTAAGAGTCCGCGACAAAGAAAACCAGATCACTGCAATGATGCAGCCTTTATGAAGCCAAACCTTCCGCGTGGAACATCCAAGAATATTGAAGCTTCGAGGCTTGTTGGTTTTCAGCGACTTTGAACCAGTTGAATTTTCAACACTTTCTACCAAATCAGCATCAGGCAAAACTCAAAAGCTAAATTGTGCAACTTGTACGCTTAAAGCTGATTTTTCAGAACGTTGAACCTGAGCTTTTGATGATTTTTCTAGATAGAAACTAACGCCGCGTTAAGGGGTGAGCAACGCAACTACCAACTCACCGCATTGCACTAAAAACTAATAAAATCAATGCATAACGAAAATTCCGCGCGTTGCGAATCCCTCTTTAACGCCTTGTTAGGTTT
>NZ_VHSI01000025.1:0-15806 GCF_013048705.1 Vibrio sp. A11
GGCGACAACATCAAGATGGTTGTAGAGCTAATTGCACCAATCGCGATGGACGAAGGTCTACGTTTTGCTATCCGTGAAGGTGGCCGTACAGTAGGCGCTGGTGTTGTAGCTAAAGTTATCGCTTAATTTCGATAATCTTTTGTTATCACTATTAAAAGGGAAGCGTTGGCTTCCCTTTTTTATTGCCTGTAAATCTGTTTTTTTTCAGTCTTTTTCTTTTCGCATTATTTTCATCTTTCAGTTCAGAGGGCCTGCCTATCTTTAGCCTGAGACAAGTATATTTCACTTGCTAAACTACTAGCCATTCTGTACTATTCTCGCTCCTTAATTCTCGGTCAATTTTCATTCGTTCCTTGCTTCCTTTGGATGACCGGGCCAAATCTGGAAGCTGAATAATCCGTAAGGAGCAAAATCAATGCGTCATTACGAAATCGTATTCATGGTGCACCCTGATCAAAGCGAGCAAGTTGCTGGCATGATCGAGCGTTACACTGGTTCAATCACTGAAGCTGGCGGTACAGTTCACCGTCTAGAAGATTGGGGCCGCCGTCAAATGGCTTACCCAATTAACAAGCTTCACAAAGCTCACTACGTTCTAATGAACGTTGAAGCTGACCAAGCTGTGATTGATGAGTTAGAAACTGCATTCCGTTTTAACGATGCTGTTCTACGTAACATGATCATGCGTACTAAAGCTGCTATCACTGAACCTTCAATCATGCTTAAAGCTCGTGACGAGCGTTCTAAGCGTGAAGAAGTGAAATTTGAAGCAGACGCTGAGTAATTTCAGATGACCGTCTGAGTCAACGTTCTTGATCATTAAAGAAGGTTGAATCAAGCTAACTCTTATTATTAATCGTGGTCTTCCTCTTTTAGTGATAAGTCATGTTGGGTTAAGTGAATTTCAGTTTCTTAACTTAGGATGTAGGCAACGGTCAAACGCATTCACTCATCTTTTAGTATTAGGCGGTATTGCTATAGAGAATGATTCATTCTCTAGTCGAAACAAAGTGTTCGTTATAGCCATACTTAACGTCTACAACATTTTTCAAATTTAGATCAGGAGATAGCCCATGGCTCGTTTCTTCCGCCGTCGTAAATTCTGCCGTTTTACAGCAGAAGGCGTTCAAGAGATTGATTACAAAGATGTAGCGACTCTTAAGAATTACATCACTGAAGCTGGTAAAATTGTACCTAGCCGCATCACTGGCACAAGTGCTAAGTATCAGCGTCAGCTAGCTCGTGCAATCAAACGCTCTCGCTACCTAGCTCTACTGCCATATACTGACAAGCATCAGTAATCGGCACCGTTTATTAAGAAAGAGGATTAAGTAATGCAAGTTATTCTACTTGATAAAATCGGTAACCTAGGCAGCCTTGGCGATGCAGTTAATGTTAAATCTGGTTACGCTCGTAACTTCCTTATCCCACAAGGTAAGGCTGTAATGGCAACCAAATCTAACGTTGAGATGTTTGAAACTCGTCGCGCTGAACTTGAAGCAAAAGTTGCTGAGCAACTTACTGCTGCACAAGCTCGTGCTGACCAAGTTAATGCACTAGAAGCAGTTGTTATTGCTTCTAAAGCTGGTGATGAAGGCAAACTGTTCGGTTCTATCGGGACTCGTGACATCGCTGATGCAGTAACTGCAGCCGGTGTTAAGCTTGAGAAAAGCGAAGTTCGTCTACCTGAAGGTGCTCTACGTACTACAGGTGAATTCGAAGTTAGCGTTCAACTTCATTCAGAAGTTTTCGCTACAGTGAAATTACAAGTTGTTGCTGAATAATTTCAGTTTCTAGACTCGTTTAAACACCAGCTTAGGCTGGTGTTTTTTTATGTCCAATTTATGACGTTTAGCGATGAAAATGATCAGTTTGGCGAGGTGGGATACTGAGTGTTGATGCTTAGAATAAGAAAATTAAACTTACCGATAGCACGCTATCGGCTTTACTTAAACCGGTAGGTACTCGGTTATGGTATTGACGTGATTGACTCACTTTAAGAGCAATATCATCGGTAATATTGTTGATAATGCTGATATCACTGTCAAAACGAGTGTTACTTTCGCCGCCAACCAAGGTTAGATCGGTGAGTAATTTAAAATTGCTCAGTGCTTGCCATTCAACTTTAAGGTTACCACGATAAATCGGCTCTTTGACTAAGTGTGGGAAGACGACATCGCCACTGCTAATTTTATCCAAATTCGGCTCTTGATAGCGGTAGCCCGGTCCAACTTCGAGTTCAATCAGTAAATCGTCGGTATGAGTAAACTGATAGCCAAGCCCACCAGACCAAGTGTAATCTGAAAAGTAGGCGCTATAGCGTGAATCAGACCCTCTAAAACTACCATATAAGTAGGTTTTAGGGCCGAGCTTATAGTCGCTTTGTACGCTGTAGCTGGATTGTCGTTTATTCTCTTTACCATTTTTATCTAATTTATAAAAACGCCACTCACCGTTGGTTCGATGACGACCACGGGTATATTCTCCTTTAACACGAGTATTAAGGGCTTCTGAGTCTGTGTTACCAGAGTGCGCTTGATAGCCAAATTCGATTTGACTTTGCCAAGGTGAGGGTGCGTTAATGTCCTTACTGCGATTTGTCTGTTTGTTGGCGTGGACATGGAAACTTGTCAACAGAGCCAGACTTAGAAGCCAAGTTTTGGACACATGAAACCTCTCTCAAAGAATAGAATCGCTGAATAATAAGCATCAGTTTTTGAAATTGGGTCATATTAAGGTTAATTCTATCTAAGTCATAGACAAACTTTTCGATGCCTAATTACAAATGTTCTATTCTCGCTATAATGAGCGGTTATTAAAAAGAGTGACTGAGTGAAGTGATGGCTGATCCCCGAACAGATAACCGAAATCGTAAACCTGCCGATGCACAAGTTGAAGCAATGAAAACTCCTCCTCATTCATTAGAGGCTGAGCAGTCCGTTATTGGCGGTCTATTGCTAGATAATCAACGTTGGGACACAGTCTCTGAACGTGTGATTGCTCAAGACTTTTATAGTCGACCTCATCGGTTAATCTTTGAAGCAGTAAAGAGCCTACTTGAATCTGGGCAACCGCTGGACTTAATTACCCTTTCCGAATATCTCGAGTTGCGCGAACAGTTAGAAGATGTTGGCGGCTTTGCCTATTTGGCTGATCTGGTTAAAAATACGCCAAGTGCTGCTAATATTAATGCTTACGCGGATATTGTTGCGGAGCGTGCCTTGGTGCGTAACTTGATTGGTGTTGCGAACGAAATCGCTGACGCAGGTTATGACCCTCAAGGGCGCAGCTCGGAAGATTTACTCGATTTAGCCGAAAGCAAGGTATTTGCGATTGCAGAGGCGCGTAGTAGCGAAAACGAAGGGCCACAAAACGTTGATACGATTTTAGAAAAAACCTTAGAGCGTATCGAGTTATTGTATAAGACTCCACAAGATGGCGTCACCGGCGTCAACACTGGATTCACTGATCTCAATAAAAAAACGGCGGGGTTACAAGGTTCAGATTTAATTATTGTTGCCGCTCGCCCTTCGATGGGAAAAACGACCTTTGCCATGAACCTGTGTGAAAACGCAGCGATGCAACAAGATAAACCAGTATTGATATTCTCACTCGAGATGCCAGCAGAACAAATCATGATGCGTATGCTGGCGTCGCTCTCGCGGGTAGATCAAACCAAGATCCGAACCGGTCAACTCGATGATGAAGATTGGGCGCGTATTTCTTCGACCATGGGGATGCTGATGGAGAAGAAAAACATGTTTATCGACGACAGCTCGGCGTTGACTCCCACAGAGGTGCGTTCACGTGCGCGTCGTATTGCTCGTGAGCATGGTGGGCTATCTTTAATCATGGTCGACTATTTGCAGCTGATGCGGGTTCCTTCTCAATCCGATAACCGTACTTTAGAAATTGCCGAAATTTCTCGTTCATTAAAAGCCTTAGCCAAAGAGCTCAATGTCCCTGTAGTGGCGCTTTCACAGTTAAACCGCTCGTTGGAGCAACGTGCGGATAAGCGGCCAGTCAACTCCGATTTGCGTGAATCAGGCTCTATTGAACAAGATGCCGATTTGATCATGTTTATTTACCGTGATGAAGTCTATCACCCGGATAGTCCAATGAAAGGCATTGCGGAAATCATTATCGGTAAGCAACGGAATGGTCCGATAGGCTCGGTACGCTTGACCTTTCAAGGTCAATATTCTCGTTTTGACAACTACGCAGGCCCAGCGTTTGATGATGAATAATAGTATGAACTACATGAAAGCCGCTAAAGCGAGTATTGATCTGCAAGCGTTGCAGTATAACTTACAAAGAATTAAGCAGCAGGCTCCTAGTAGTAAAGTCATGGCGGTCGTTAAGGCTAATGGTTATGGTCATGGTTCTTGTCAGGTTGCTCGCTACGCTCAAGATGCTGATGCTTTTGGTGTTGCTCGAATTCAAGAAGCCCTGCAACTCAGAGCGAATGGCATTGTTAAGCCAATACTCCTCTTAGAAGGTTTTTATTCTGCTGGCGATCTCCCGGTTTTAATGACCAACAATATCCAAACAGTCGTGCACTGTGAAGAGCAGCTACAAGCTTTTGAGCGTGCACAATTAGACACGCCAGTATCGGTATGGTTAAAAATCGACAGTGGGATGCATCGTCTTGGTGTGCGTCCTGAGCAGCACGCTGAGTTTGTTGAGCGTTTACATCGCTGCCCAAATGTGGCTAAACCTCTACGTTATATGAGCCATTTTGGCTGTGCTGATGAACTGAATAGCCCGATCACGCGCCAACAAATTGAGCTGTTTTTATCGTTGACCGAGGGGTGTAAAGGCGAGCGCTCATTGGCTGCATCGGCTGGATTATTAGCATGGCCGGAAAGTCAGCTAGACTGGGTAAGACCAGGAATCATTCTTTATGGTGTTTCTCCTTTTGCCCATCAGGACGCCCAGGCGATGGGATACCGTCCAGTAATGACCTTAACGGCACCTCTGATTGCTGTTCGAGAGGTGAAGGCCGGAGAGAGCATTGGTTATGGCGCCTTATGGACCGCTCAACGAGAGACTAAAATCGGTGTCATTGCGATTGGTTATGGTGATGGTTATCCACGTACTGCCCCGAATGGTACGCCAGTGTTAGTCAATGGTCGTATTGTGCCAATGGCAGGGCGAGTTTCTATGGATATGCTGACGGTTGATTTAGGCCCAGAGTCCCAGGATAACGTCGGTGATGAAGCCATTCTGTGGGGGCAAGACCTTCCAGTTGAGCGAGTGGCTGAACATATCGGTACCGTGGGTTATGAACTCGTGACCAAACTGACCTCTCGAGTAGAGATGCATTATCTCACCGGAAAAATAGGCTAAACAAGTCAGTGATTAAACAAGTTGAGCCACCGATGTGGGTTTCACTGACTTATCTCAAAGTCGCGCGACGATGGCTCAGCGATAATGAGTTTATTGAGCAGTGACCCTGCTTTATCGAACGATGATGATTTTCTTTTTTTGCATTAACAGGGATTCCAACCTAGCTAATAGGCAAGGTAATAAGGAATAAAACCTACCGTAACATTGGGATAGAGAATATGTTGAAAAACATTAATCCAACGCAAACCAACGCTTGGAAAGCACTAACCGCGCATTTTGAATCTGCGCAAGACATGGATTTAACCACTCTGTTCGCTGAGGATAACCAGCGTTTTAGTCATTACTCGGCGCGTTTTGGTCAAGATATTCTGGTTGATTATTCGAAGAATTTAATCAATCAAGAGACCATGCAACACCTGTTTGCTTTAGCCAAAGAGACTCATCTCGAAGATGCAATTCAAGCAATGTTTAACGGTGAGGCGATTAACCAAACTGAAGGTCGCGCCGTCTTACATACTGCACTACGTAATCGCAGTAATGCCCCAGTAATGGTCGATGGCCAAGATGTGATGCCAGCCGTTAATGCCGTATTAGAAAAGATGCGTGTATTTTCAGAGCGCGTGATCAAGGGTGAATGGAAAGGTTTTACCGGTAAAGCGATTACCGATGTAGTGAATATTGGTATTGGTGGTTCAGATTTAGGTCCCTATATGGTGACTGAAGCGCTCGCACCGTATAAAAATCATCTGACCATGCACTTTGTATCCAACGTCGATGGTACTCATATTGCTGAGACATTGAAGAAAGTTGATCCGGAAACCACGCTGTTCTTAGTGGCGTCGAAAACGTTCACCACGCAAGAAACCATGACTAACGCTCACTCTGCGCGTGATTGGTTTTTAAACGTAGCGGGCGATCAAGCGCATGTGGCGAAGCACTTTGCTGCGCTGTCTACCAACGGTCAGGCGGTGACTGAGTTTGGTATTGATACCGAAAATATGTTTGAGTTCTGGGATTGGGTTGGTGGCCGTTATTCTCTTTGGTCAGCCATCGGTTTATCTATCATCTTATCAATTGGTTACGATAACTTTATTGAGTTGCTGGCTGGGGCTCACGAGATGGATCAGCATTTTGTTGATACACCGTTTGAGCGTAATATTCCGGTGATCCTTGCTCTGATTGGTATTTGGTATAACAACTTCCATGGCGCTGAATCAGAAGCGATTTTACCTTACGATCAATACATGCATCGTTTTGCGGCTTATTTCCAACAAGGGAATATGGAATCGAACGGTAAATACGTTGATCGTAATGGTCAGGCTGTGACTTATCAAACCGGGCCGATCATTTGGGGGGAGCCAGGTACCAATGGTCAGCATGCGTTTTATCAGTTGATCCATCAAGGCACCAAGCTGATCCCTTGTGATTTTATTGCGCCGGCATTGACTCATAATGCAGTCAGCGATCATCATCAAAAATTGATGTCGAACTTTTTTGCGCAAACCGAAGCGCTTGCATTTGGTAAATCTGCCGATGTAGTGAAAGCTGAATTGCTTAAAGCGGGTAAATCGGCTGCGGAAATTGAAGCGTTAGTCCCCTTTAAAGTTTTTGAAGGTAACCGTCCAACTAACTCGATTTTAGTTAAACAGATCACGCCACGAATCTTAGGCAATTTGATTGCGATGTATGAGCATAAGATTTTTGTGCAAGGTGTGATTTGGAATATCTTCTCGTTTGATCAATGGGGCGTAGAGTTAGGTAAGCAATTAGCGAATCAGATTCTTCCTGAGTTGGCGGATGGTCAAGACGTTATCTCTCATGACAGTTCAACCAATGGTTTGATCAATGCGTTTAAAGCCTTTCGGGGTTAGTAGCACGCTAAGTAGGCTGGCTTTTCACCGATCTTGAACCAGATTCTCCGTCGATAAGTCTGCTACTACGAATACACAAAAGGGTTGATGCGAAACATCAACCCTTTTCTTTGCTAGATAAGTAAAAGCTATATACTTTGATTTACTCGAAACAGATCTCAATAAAGGCATTTCCCCACTGAGAGGAGAACGGCATGATGATGATCGAACCTTCGCATTTGTGTCGTATTGTATGACCTTTGCCCGATACCACCACTGGGGTCGCTAAATCAAAATCAAAACCACTTTCGGCTAAGATGCGTTTTGCTCCACCCGTTACCATGTTGGTTATTTCACCGACCATATCCGTGACTTCTTCATTTAAGCCATTCGGTCGTTCGCCCAACATGTTTTCCATGATTTGTAACGCTAAAGCCTCATCAAAGGTAATCGACATGGAACCGCGTGTTTGAGGCCCGATCATACCGATAAGACCGGACACATCGCCACGAGCAATTTCATCTTTTTTGAGGCGAGGCTTTTGGGGCTTCAGTTCTAATGAAGCCATCGTTTTTAGTACATTTAGCAAAGACGCTAAGAACGGATTGACAAATTCAGCGCGCATAACTCTCTTCTATAGTCTAATTCTTTGTTTCTGAAGAACAGGATTGGCAAATACCATGAGATTCAATGACATGGTTAGTAATTGTAAATCCGTGTTGCTCCGCGTTGTTCGCCAGCATTGTTATCAGATTATCATTTTGTAACTCCACAACGTTACCGCATTGGTCACAAATTAACAGCTGAGAAAAGTGCTTATGGGCATTACAAGAGCAGCAAGAGATAAAGCTATTCGTTGACTCTACACGATGAATAAAGCCTTGTTCTAACAGAAAATCTAAGGCTCGATACACCGTCGGTGGTTTTGCTTGTGGCTCACTGACTTTTAAATCTTCAAGCAAATCGTAGGCGCTGGATGCTTTTTGACTGGCGCAGATAAGTTCAAAAACGCGCTTACGTTGTGAAGTTAGACGAACGCCCCTTGCTGCACATATTTCTTCAATTTGTTGGCTAAGCTTCTTGTCCAAATCTATCACCATCATTGCTGGACTCTAGTAATCATATACTATTTCAAGATAAATATCGTTTTGAACATCAATAAATCATTAGTGATTGATTGACTATGAACGATATTGTCATAAATAGTGCCTAACTTACCTCATCTTGCGATAAAACGATACAGTGAAGAAAATCGGCGATTCACTTTCCTACTTAACGTTGTGATTATGATCGTAGTCCCCCTTTAATCCCCTTACCCAGCTCTCGCTGGATTAGCGGCCGCGTTTGCTGGTGTTGCTGGTAGGTACGTGGATTTCTATCTGAGTGGTTGAGCCACGCTTAGCGCGTTACTCTTGCACGGGCTTTCCCATTGAAGTGATATTGTGGGTGTACGTTTTCCATCTACCCCTCGGTGTGGTGTGATCTTGTAAACATCGAGAAAGGTCATCGTCCAGCGCTTTGATGAGTTTTTGCTACATGAGCTCGACACTTGTGTATAATCTGCAAATTATTTTTCATAACAGCCTGTCTGGTTAAATTCGTATTATCGTTTTAGCTAAGCTGCGCTTATTGCGGAATACGGGCTAACTTTTGTTACTCTTATCGTATAAAAGTTAGCCTAAGCTTTTGGCTTACATGACCGCCTCTCAACCAAACGTAAACTATGACTATTTCTACTGACACTGATAAATTTAAAGCTCATCGTCTTTCTGTGGCCCCTATGCTCGATTGGACGGATAGACATTGTCGCTATTTTCATCGTCTCCTCACTTCGCAAACCTTGTTGTATACCGAAATGGTGACCACAGGAGCGATCATTCACGGTAAGGGCGATTTTCTTACTTATAACCAAGAAGAGCATCCAGTCTCGTTGCAGCTCGGTGGCTCGAATCCTACGGATTTAGCCCATTGTGCCAAGTTAGCTCAAGATCGTGGTTATGATGAGATTAATCTAAATGTCGGCTGCCCTTCTGATCGGGTACAAAATGGTAAGTTTGGCGCCTGTTTAATGGCTGAGCCGCAATTGGTTGCCGATTGCGTTGCTGCGATGCGTGAGGTGGTGGATATTCCAGTAACCGTCAAAACCCGTATTGGGATTGATGATCAAGACTCTTATGAGTTCTTAACCCGCTTTGTGCAGTTAGTCTCGGAACAAGGCGGATGTGAGCAATTCACTATTCATGCTCGTAAGGCTTGGTTAAGTGGTTTAAGCCCGAAAGAAAACCGTGAAATACCGCCTCTCGATTATCCACGTGCTTATCAGCTCAAGCAGGATTTTCCTCACTTGACTATTGCGATTAATGGTGGAGTCAAATCGCTGACCGAAGTGTTAGATCATTTACAACATCTTGATGGGGTAATGGTTGGACGTGAAGCTTATCAAAATCCTTATTTACTCGCGGAAGCGGATCAACAGATTTTTGGTCTTGATAAGCCTATTAAAAAGCGCTCACAAGTGGTTCAAGAGATGTACCCTTATATTGAACAGCAACTGACTCAAGGTGCTTATCTTGGGCATATTACTCGACATATGTTAGGGCTTTTCCAAAGCATGCCAGGAGCGCGCCAGTGGCGACGTTATATTAGTGAAAATGCCCATAAGCCGGGATCGGGTGTTGAGGTTGTTGAAACCGCGTTGGCGAAAATTCCTTATCAAGAATTAAATGTGTAATCGCTTGGCGTAGTTGACGAACGCACAAATGCCATCGTCACCATTCAATGGAAGCAATTAGGAGAAGAGAGCATCATGAATCGAATCAAAACCATCTTGTGTGGCGTAGCGGTGTGCGTTTCAAGTTCGGCGTTAGCGGAAGAGGCAGCGTATGGTGTGAAAGTAGGCGCTGAAATGTGGTGGGGAAAAACGAAGATTGATAACGTGCGTTATGATACCGCTCAGGTACCCGTGATCTCGTTTGCAGTGGAGCATTCATTCGATTATTGGCCGAACATGAGTTTTCGTTATAGCCATGTTGATGCACAGACGGTGGTCTTTGATAAGTACGATTACACCTTGTATTACCGGTTACTTGACAGGCAATCGTTGCGTTTTAATACAGGGGTGATGCTCAGTCAATATCGCTCTACGGACTATCGAGCGCCAGATAATCAGCACTATGATTTTAATGATTTGACCTTCAATTGGTTTGGATATGCAGAGTTAAGTATCCCGAATTCAAATGTTGATATCATTGGTCAAATTGATTTTGGTGAGAGTAAAGGCATTAAAAGCGCAGATATGACGGCTGGTATTCAGTATGTCATCGATAACCCAACTTACCCATTGAGTTTAAAAGCTGGCTATCGTGTGATTGATTTGGAGTTTACCAATTTAGCAACCCAATCACCACAAACTAGCGAATCATTGGTGTTTGTCGATGGCTGGTTTATTGGTGCTGAAATGCGTTTTTGATGGTTGACTACTTCGCGATGGATTAGCTGAAAATTTGCGCTGCTTACTCGCAATTTGCTCGAAATAAACCATGCTTAATCTAATGGATGAGCAATGGAAGCGAGATTAGCCATGACAATCACGGAACTAAGAAATCTGTATCGGGAGCAAATGCTGATTGAAGCCATTATTGAACCCTCATCGGCGGAAGGAACATGGATTGTTGAATTTCGTCACCAACGAGGTGGTTTTGTGCCGCTCACCGATGCTAGCGGTGAAGAGTGCCATTACACGGATTTAGATAGTGCCTCAAAATCTGCTATGGCGGTTGGTTTTAAGCAGGTCAGAATCGAAAGTCGCTTTGATTGAGTGGTGATTTTCTTACTTCCAAAAAGTTATAAAACATTCTCTTCTATTCTTTCTTGTTATTAAAGAGAGTGGTTAATCTATCGTCACGCAATGAATAAGGACGTCGTGACAATGTCTTCAGGAAATACCTTACCACAAGAATTGGCATCGTTAGCCAGCCCAATCAACGACTCTCAGCTTTCACAACTCCAGCAAACTGCAACGGAACTATCGCCGCATCAATTGGCTTGGTTGAGTGGTTATTTCTGGGGGTTAAGTCAAGCGCCGGCTAATCGTGTTGGTGCTGCGGTGTCTCAAGCTTTATCAGTAACTTCAACACCACAGGGTCAATTAACCATTATTTTTGCTTCGCAAACCGGTAATGCCAAAGGGGTTGCGCAGCAGCTTCAACGCGAAGCACAAGCGTTAGGTATTAAGGTGCAGTTATTTGATGCCAGCGATTACAAAGGCAAAGATCTGGCGAAAGAAACGCATGTGATCATCGTTGCTTCAACCAATGGTGAAGGTGAAGCGCCTGATAACGCCCTTGTCTTGCATGAGTTTTTGCAATCTAAAAAAGCACCTAAATTACCGCACTTAAAATACGGCGTGATTGGCTTAGGAGACTCGAGCTACGAATTTTTCTGTCAAACGGGCAAAGATTTTGACCTGTTTTTGGAAAAATTAGGTGCGCAGCGTTTTATTGAACGCATCGATTGTGATGTCGATTACGCGCAACCCGTGGCTGATTGGCAGGCGAAAGCGTTGCAAGTAGTGCAACAAGCTCTATCTTCTCAGCAAGGGCAGGTTGTACAGCTACCGCTTAGTCAAGTCGATGCCAAGCAAGCGATCTATTCAAAACAGAAACCTTATCTAGCGACGTTGCTGACTAGCCAAAAAATTACTGGTCGTGACTCCGGAAAAGAGGTTCGACACATCGAAATTGATTTAACCGATTCAGAATTAACCTATCAACCTGGTGATGCGCTGGGTGTCTGGTATGAGAATAATCCTCAATTAGTACAACAGATCTTAACGCTGGTGGGCTTAACAGGAGATGAACAGGTTGACGTCGACGGTACGGCATACACAATTCATGATGCATTAATTAAGCATTATGAGATCACTACGTCTAATCCTCTGTTTATCAGTCAGTTTGCCGAGTTGTCAGCCAGTAAAAAGCTGCAAAAACTGGCCGTAGATAAAGACAAACTTCGTGAGTATTCAGCGCGGACGCAAATTATTGATGTCTTAAAAGAGAAGAAATGCTCGTTATCGGCCGAACAACTGGTTGGTTTACTGCGCCGATTAACCCCTCGTCTGTATTCGATAGCCTCTAGTCAATCGGAAGTTGATGAAGAAGTACATCTCACCGTTGCTGTCGTTGAATATCAGGTTAATGATGAGTTGCGCCAAGGCGGCGCATCGAGCTTTATTGCTCATCAATTAGCCGAAGGCGAACAAGTAAAAGTCTTTGTTGAAGCGAATAACCATTTCAAACTCCCTGAAGATGATAATACCGCAATCATCATGATTGGTCCGGGAACCGGAATTGCGCCTTTCCGCAGCTTTATTCAAGAGCGAGATAATCGGGCTGCACCGGGTAAAAATTGGCTATTTTTTGGCGATCGAACTTTTACCCAAGATTTCCTCTATCAAGTTGAGTGGCAGAAATACCTAAAATCCGGTGTGTTAACCCGTTTGGATGTGGCATTCAGCCGAGATCAACATGAAAAAGTTTATGTACAGCATCGTTTGTTAGAACAAGCTGAGCAAGTTTGGCAGTGGATTAACCAAGGTGCTTACCTTTATGTGTGTGGCGACGCTCAGTATATGGCGAAAGATGTTCATCAAGCTTTGATCACGATTGCGATGCAGCAAGGTGGTTTAGACAAAGAGCAAGCAGAACAATTTATTAATGATTTACGTAAAGCGAAGCGTTACCAAAGGGATGTTTACTAATGAGCACGAAATCGCAAACAAGCCATCAAGAAGTATTAGGCCAAGTGTTAGGTCCATTCTCGGATAACGAACGCTTAAAACGCGAAAGCAATTTTTTACGGGGTACGATCGAGCAGGATCTGCAAGATCGTATTACCGGTGGATTTAGTGCGGATAATTTTCAGCTGATCCGTTTTCACGGTATGTATCAACAAGATGATCGTGATATTCGTAATGAACGAACCAAGCAAAAATTAGAGCCTCTACATAATGTTATGCTGCGAGCTCGTATGCCGGGGGGAATTATTACTCCTCAGCAGTGGTTAGCGATAGATAAGTTTGCTAGTGAGCACTCTCTTTATGGCAGCATTCGTTTAACTACGCGGCAGACCTTTCAGTTTCATGGCGTGTTAAAGCCCAATATTAAGTTGATGCACCAAACGCTGAATAGTATCGGAATTGATTCGATTGCTACGGCTGGTGATGTGAACCGCAATGTGTTGTGTACTTCAAACCCTGTTGAGTCTGAATTGCATCAAGAAGCTTATCAGTGGGCGAAAAAAATCAGTGAGCATCTGTTACCGAAAACTCGTGCTTACGCTGAAATCTGGTTGGACGGTGAAAAAGTAGAAACCACAGAAGATGATGAGCCAATTTTAGGTCAGCACTATCTACCACGTAAGTTTAAAACGACAGTGGTGATCCCGCCGCAAAATGATGTCGATGTACATGCCAACGATCTGAATTTCGTTGCAATTGCCGAGCTGGGAAAATTAGTTGGTTTCAATGTGCTGGTGGGCGGCGGTTTGGCGATGACGCATGGTGATACGTCGACTTATCCACGCCGTGCCGACGATTTTGGTTTCATACCTTTAGATAAAACCCTAGATGTCGCTGCCGCTGTGGTTACGACTCAGCGTGACTGGGGCAACCGTTCTAATCGTAAAAATGCCAAAACCAAATACACCTTAGACAGAGTCGGTGTAGAGGTATTTAAAGCGGAAGTCGAACAGCGTGCTGGTATCCAATTTGCGCCAAGTCGTCCCTATCAATTTACCGATCGTGGCGATCGGATCGGTTGGATAGAAGGTATTGACGGTAAGCACCACCTAACGCTGTTTATTGAAAATGGCCGTTTATTGGATTTCCCTGACAAGCCTCTGAAAACCGGTGTTGCTGAGATAGCGAAGATCCATCAAGGCGATTTTCGTATGACAGCCAATCAAAACTTGATCGTTGCTGGCGTTGCAGTGGAAGATAAAGCAGAGATTGAACAGATCGCTCGGCTACATGGTTTAATCAATGATCAGGTTAGCGAGCAGCGTAAGAATTCGATGGCCTGTGTGTCATTCCCAACCTGTCCATTGGCGATGGCCGAAGCTGAGCGTTTTCTGCCTCAGTTTGTCACCGATATCGAGAATCTCCTGAGCAAGCATGGCTTACCAAAAGAAGACAATATTATCTTGCGTGTTACAGGATGCCCGAATGGCTGTGGGCGGGCGATGCTTGCCGAAGTCGGCTTAGTTGGCAAAGCGCCGGGGCGTTACAATCTTCATTTAGGGGGCAATCGAGCGGGAACGCGCATCCCTAAAATGTATAAAGAGAACATCACTGACCAACAGATTTTACAAGAGCTTGATGTATTGATTGATCGCTGGGCACATGAGCGAAATGCTGATGAAGGATTTGGTGATTTCACCATTCGTGTTGGGATAATAGAAGAGGTGATTATTTCTAAGAGGGATTTTTATGCCTAAGCATCCTATTTTAACCCTCGAGCTTGAGCATCTATTAACATTGAGTAAGGTCGAGCAAACGCTCTACCTTGCCGAGTTAAATGGCTATCTTGAGACACTGACCGCTCAGCAGCGCGTTGCATGGGCTTTAGAGAATCTATCGGGCACTCATGTTTTATCATCGAGTTTTGGTATTCAGGCTGCTCTGATGTTGCACTTGGTATCGGATATTAAGCCTGGCATTCCAGTTATTTTGACCGATACCGGCTATTTGTTCCCAGAAACCTATCAATTCATAGACCAATTAATCGAAAGCCTAAACCTGAATTTGCATGTTACTCGTGCCGAGATCACACCAGCTTGGCAAGAAGCTAAGTATGGCAAACTTTGGGAGCAGGGGATTGATGGCATCAGCCGTTATAACCAAATAAATAAAGTTGAGCCTATGCGTCGTGCTTTAAGCAACTTATCGGTCGGTACTTGGTTTTCTGGTTTACGTCGCGAGCAGTCTCAATCGAGAGCCAACTTGCCGATTCTGTCGATTCAAAATAATGTTTTTAAATTTTTACCAGTGATCGACTGGAGTAATAAAGATGTGCATTATTATTTAAAAGAAAATAACCTTCCTTACCATCCATTATGGGAGCAAGGCTATCTTTCGGTTGGTGACTGGCATACCACTCGCCAATGGAAACCAGGAATGAGTGAAGAAGAAACTCGATTTTTCGGTTTGAAAAGAGAGTGTGGCCTTCATGAAGAGGCAAAAGAAGTGAATGGTTCAGGCATATAATTAGGTTAATGTGCATAACTCTGTGGGTAACGTGTTTGTTTCGTCTTGATAAAGTGGGATAAATAAGGCTTTGGCTAAAAAAGTCCCCTTTAAGCATTATTTTGACTATTTTCGTTAAATAAAGCTTGCCAAGATTAAACGGATCTCTATAATGCGACCTCACTGACACGGCAGACGCCGCAAGGCTTCAGGCAGTGTTGGTTGAGGGAAAGCTTCTAAAAAGAAAATTTGAAAAAGTGTTTGACTCTTCAAATTAACTCGCTAGAATTCACCTCCGCTTCGAAGCTCAACGAGAGATTCGCAAGCCAGCTCTTTAACAATTTAAACCAATCAATCTGTGTGGG
>NZ_VHSI01000026.1:0-15573 GCF_013048705.1 Vibrio sp. A11
GCCAACCAAAATTAGTGTGCCAATGAAGCAGAAGCGTTGCATGATGAACCCCGGCTTCTTGGAGCAAGTCTTGTTAGCTGGATTTAAGTTGGCGGCTAAATTCTAACCATTCATGCGGACGCCCTGAGGTGCAGCCCTTATTTCTAAATACCCATTTAATAAAGTTGTTTTTCATAGTAAACACGGTGAAGTGGTAATTTCAAAAAGAAATGACCAATATGCACTTGTATTGCCGAGTTGGCTTGGTCAGACTTGTACTGTGCCAACAGAGATATCTGATTTAGCTGTTGATGTTATAGATGTTTATTCTACACGAGACCTAGTCCTTGTTTTTCCTTCTATTGAAGCGGTAATTAATTTCCAACCAGACTATGAGCGCCTTAAGCAGTTAAGTGAATATCATGCTTTAATCGTAACGGCATCTTATGGTAAAAGTGGTTATGTTTTAAGATACTTCGCCCCCAAGATTGGTATATCAGAAGACTTAGCGACAGGTTCAGCTCAGTGTTCTCTTGCACAATATTGGTTCAATAAGCTTGGTTTGGATTCATTGAATGTTCATCAACTTTCCAGTTCAGGTGGTTATTTTGAAGTTGAGCGAATGTCAGAAAATTTAATCACAGTGCTCGCTCAAGCTAAGTTACGGTGTAATGCAATTTAACAAACGCTTCAAGAGGGACTTCCAACGCGTGGCATTTTCATTATGCGTTGGTTTTTGTGGTTACGGTGTTATGCGGAAACTTGGTAGTAGCGTTGTCAGCCCCTTAAGCGGGCGTTATATTTCTCTTAAATTCAACGTACTACAAATTTAAAAGTTAAGTGGTAATGTGAGTGTTTTTCTGGTTGATGATTTCTTGTGAAGCATAGCTGTTGATTAGATCAAGTTTATCAATGTCTAACGAACATTATTGTTTAATCGCATTTAGCAGCTCTTTTGATTTAGTTTACATTAATGGCTTATTTCTTTGATATTTATCATCAGAATCAATGGGTAAGCTTGATTCGATTTCAAAATTAATTTTTTTTGTATCGAAATCTGGCTCAACTGACGTTAAGCTTTTGATGTTATGTACTATTTTCAAAGGTTGTTTGGTGTTTCAGTGGCTGTATGGAACTGAAATATAACAAACAATTCAAGCAGACCCTCAACGCGTGGCATTTTTGTTTTGCGTTGAGTTTAGTGATTACGGTGTTGTGCGGGCAGTTGGTAGTAGCGTTTCGGGCTACTTAATTGGGCGTTAGCACTCAAACGATTCCAGTATTTGAATACATTTTGATGTCACCAAATTTCCATTTCCACCGAGATGTGCGGTAACTATTGCTCCCTCCTTCATAATACAGATAGCATCAAGCAATGTGCTATCGGTACTTATAAGATGGCGACTAATAATTTCCCGTACTTGTTCTTTGTGGAAGTGACAGAATTGAAATATTTCGCTGTTCATGTCGCTAAATTCTGCTGAAGTATTAATGAAAAAGCAGCCTCTAAAATCACCTAACATATTCTCTTTGTGCTCAAACCAACTTGCTAGCGATAAAAATAAACGGTGAATGACATCCTGATTTGAATTAGAACCTGAGAGCTTGTGTTCTAACCACGAGGTAAATATTTCGTGTCGTTTTTGTAAAGATGCAATAATTAAGGCTTCTTTACTTTCAAAATGAGAATAGAGAGTGCGTTTTGCTACACCAGAAACACTGATTACTTCATTGATTCCAATCGAATTTATTCCATTTTTATAAAAAAGGTCTAATGCTGTATCTATCAGTAATTGACGTTTTGGATTCATTTTATTTCTCCTTTAAATAGATATTGACATGTGTAGACCGAATTGTCTACCCTGTTTATGTAGACAGATTGGTCTACTTTTTGGAGTGTATTTATGAATAGTATGGTCATGTCGATTTTTGCGGGTGTCGGGGCTTTTTTAGCCATAGGGTTACTCTCTTTTCTAGATTCAACATTGAATGAAGTTGCCTTATTAATGGCTCCTTTTGGTGCTACAGCGGTGCTTGTGTTTGGGGTGCCAAGTAGCCCTCTTGCTCAGCCTAAAAATGTTATTTTTGGGCACTTAATTACAGCTTTTGTTGGGGTGTTTTTTACGCAGTATATTGGTGTATCACCAGTTACATTGGCGCTAGCAACGGGAATAGCGGTGAGTGCAATGTTAATGACAAAAACGACACATCCCCCTGCAGGTGCAAATCCGTTGTTAATCATGCTATCGGGACAAAGTTGGGGTTTTCTAATTACGCCAGTTTTATTAGGTGCAATTTTGATTGTATTAGCAGGTAAAAGTATGCAAATGTTGGTAGTTAAGTGGGAAGCAGTTAAAGTGCTAACAAGGCGTTAAAGAGGGATTCGCAACGCGCGGAATTTTCGTTATTCATTGATTTTATTGGTTTTTAGTGCAATGCGGTTAGTTGGTCGTTGCGTTGCTCACCCCTTAGCGCGGCGTTATAAGGTGGTTTAGCAAAGGAGTCTGTATGCTTGACAAGGAAAACACTGGTCTGATTATCGTTGATATCCAAGGTAAGTTGGCTCGATTGGTCTCTGACAGTAATGAGCTTGTTTCAAACTGCATAAAACTAATTAAAGGAGCTCAATTGCTAGGATTGCCAATAGTTTTGCTTGAGCAAAATCCAGCTAAATTAGGTCAAACCATCGAAGAGCTCAGTGTGTTATTGAGTAATCAACAACCGATTAGCAAGTTCAGTTTTGATGCTTGTGGTGAACCTCGTTTCGTCGAAGTTATCCAAAAATCAAATAAAACGTCTTGGTTAATATGTGGTATCGAAGCTCATATATGTGTTTATCAAACGGCTATTCACCTCAAAAATCTGGGTTATAACATACATTTAGTAGGTGATTGTGTGTCTTCGCGTAATGAATCGAATAAGGAGCTAGCAATTAAAAAGCTAGCAGGTGCTGGCGTTGATATAACAGGCTTAGAAATGTGTCTTTATGAACTGGTTAAAAATTGTCGAGCGCCAGAGTTTAAAGAAATACTTAATCTAATTAAGTAGTTATCCACCTTATAACAAACGCTTCAAGAGGGACTTCCAACGCGTGGCATTTTCATTATGCGTTGGTTTTTGTGGTTACGGTGTTATGCGGAAAGTTGGTAGTAGCGTTGTCAGCCCTATAAGAAAACCGTCAGAAGACGGTTTTTAATCTAACTGGTCTATATTTTAAGCGCAGCACTTTTTGTACTTTTTTCCGCTTCCGCAAATACACGATTCATTACGGTTTGGTGTTTTGTCATAGGTAATAGTTTTAGGTTTGTTTAGTAGCGTATCAAGTTCAATAGTGTTCTCTGGCTGCTTTGAGTCTATGACAATATGAGCCACAATCGAGTGCTCAGAAAGTAAAGTCTCTATCTCAGCTTTACGAGCCTCGGTTGAGACGACAATATTAATTGGAGCTTCCTCAGTGCCTGTTTTTATATCACGCTTTACGTTGTAGCCTGACATAACGTGGTTTTGTCTAGCATCGATTCGACCTTTGAAAAATAGTTTGGACATTTGCAGCTCACTGATAGATTGGTGTGGTGTAGTTTGGTCGCGATTATACGGCACAATGGCAATTGATAAAGAAGTTCCTACAATAGGCGGTATATAAAGTTGAGCATTTTCATTGTGTGTAAAGTTACTAGCAGTATCGTTAGTTCAACGTTGCTATACGTTCACTTGCTTATTGCGATACATTTCTCGGTCAGCTCTATTAAGCAATTCTGACGCGGTATCTCCATCATTAGGGAAGTTAGCTACTCCGAGGCTAGCATGAATCGATAATGTTTTTTCTTTTAAAACAAAAGGTTTTTGAAAGGCATGTTCGATTTTTCGTACCACATCATTGATATGTTCGCTTGGTAAATGAGGCAATAAAATGACAAATTCATCACCCCCGATACGAGCTAAAGTATCCGATGCTCTAATACTCTCAGTCAGACGTTGTGAGATCGCCTGCAAAAGTTCATCGCCCACTTGATGTCCCCAGTAGTCATTGACAGGTTTAAATTTGTCCAAATCAATAAAGATAACGGCAAACTGAATAGGATTACGTTTAGCTTGTAAAATTAACTGTTCCATTCTTTCCATAAGTAGCCTGCGATTTGCCAGCCCAGTTAACGTATCATGATTAGCGAGATGGGTAATTTCACGTTCCGCTTGTTTTCTATCCGTAATGTCACTGATAAAGTTTAAAGAAGCGGGTTCACCATACCAGTCAACCATAACGCCACTGACTTCAATATCAATGATATGTCCATTAGCATGAATTAGCTGTGCTTGATAGCGTTGCGGCGGTGTTGCTTCTTTACTTAGACGCTGATGATGGGCTTTTAACACAGCAGGTTGGTATTCTGGACTCACTAGGTCGAGGAATGAAGAAAGCTTAAGAAGTTGCTCAATATTGAGACCAACGATTTGCGCTAAATAGTGATTAGCGTATACAAAACGTTGATTCTGAATAACGCCAATCCCTTCATGGGCAGTATCAACCAATGAGCGATAAAAGCGTTCACTTTCTCGAAGTCGTAATTCAATGTTATCTTTTTCCACTAACGTGGTTTCTAATTGAGATTTTAGTGCTAATAAACGTCGATGAGAGCGGTACTGTAGTAACCCGGCAAATAATAATGCACAGATAATGATCATAGAAATCATGATGATTTTTACGATCATTATCCAGTCGTAACGATAACTCACAGAAATAGGTACGTGTCGATTAATGGCTTGATTGATATCTTCGACAGTCAATGTGGCAATGGCCTGATCTAATTGTTCTAGCAATAATGGGTGCTGGTGAAGTACACCGATTCGTAACAAATTCTTATAGTCACCGATTTCACCTGCGATTTTAAGATTAAACCAGCCTTCGTTTCTAATAGTATACGCTGCGACTAATAATGAACGTAATGTTGCATCGGCTAGCCCTCTATCCACTAAATCGAAAGCCTCTCGTTCTGTATCAACAGGGATTAAATTGATGTTTGGATAGTCACGTTTAAGAAATTCATACACAGAGGTACCGATAGGCAGAACAATACTACTATCGGTACTGGCGAGATCGTTTAAGTTATCTACATAGTGATGCTCGTGTCGAGTAATTAAGACGTTAGGATTAACAAGATACGGCCGAGTGAAATTAAGCCATTGGCTGCGTTGTTCGGTTTTATTGAGTAACGCCAGAATATCGCATTCCCCAGCTTGGGATTTGACTAAGCTTTCGTTCCAATCCACTGTTGGTATTACGACGAACTCCAACTTGGCTCGCTGAAAAATCACTCGTAATAAATCTGCTGCAATGCCAACAAACTGACCATCAGGGGTGATTTTCTCTAAAGGTTCCCAATCAGGATCGACACACATCCGTACAGCTTGCTGTGACCAATCCCGGTCAGCCCATGCGATAGCGGGAAAGGCTACTGTCATTAGGCATAGCATTTTAATAAGATATTTATTAATGACGTTAAAAAAAATGGTCAATGCATCGATTCTCTATACAGTGCGGTTAAAAAATTAATCACAAGAAAACATTAGCATACTTTTATTTGATAAGTTGCGATGGGTGATAACAATTGTTACTTACTTAATGACTTTTATGCAATTTCGCCCAGCTTTTTTAGCGTTATACAAAGCTTGATCGGCTAAGGTTAATGCAGATTTTGGGGTGGGCTCTACGTGACTATCACAAATGCCGATACTAATAGTAATAGTAACGGATTTCGCTTTATGACGTTTACGTTTTTTTGAACCTTCTTGATGATTAGCGGGGCGAGTGTCTGTATCTCGAATCACTAAATCGTAATGTTCGATATCGTGACGTAACCACTCTAAATGTGGTTTTGCTTGTTCTGCCGTTTTGCCTTTAAAAAGCAAAGTAAATTCTTCACCACCATAACGATAAGCTCGTCCATTACCGGGAACGAGCCGTAAGCGACTGGCAACAAGTTTTAGCACATCGTCACCAGTTTCATGGCCATAGGTATCATTGAATGCCTTAAAGTGATCGACATCAACCATTGCAATCGTGAAGTTTTTCCCTAAACGCTGCAGGTCAAGATCCAAAGCATGTCGGGCAGGCAGTTGAGTTAATCGGTCATTGAAAGCCAATGCATGACCTGCTGCGATCAAATACAAGATCAATAAGACACCAGCGAGTGAAAAAAGAATGCTGGATATAAAGGAAACGTGGAAAAAAATAAAGGTAGTGCTGGTTAACAATAAAGCGCTGTAAATAGTGGCATCGATCATACGATTTCTGGTTAATACTAAAATCGCACAGACACCGACTAAAGCGAAAAGATAAAGTACTAGAATAAAGGGTAATCGAGAAATTTGCGGAACGCTGTAAAGTAGACCTTCATGTAAATCAATAACAGAGCCATCATAAAAGTGAGTAACACTCAACATCCCCCACAGTAACAACATCAGTAACAGCCCGATGAATTTGGCAAAACTGCGTGTAGCGAGCCCTTGATTATAAAAAGCATAGCTAATGAGACAAGCCACGGGAAGTAGCGTTGCCAAGAGAGACAATTCAAGTAATGTTGAACCATCGGATAGGGGGGATTGCAGTCGGTATTGAACAATCAGGTAACTTACCAGCAACACACTGGCGATCATGGCTATCCGACTTTGCTTAAATAAATGAGCGATAGCAATAGCGCTGACAAAAAGCACGTAAGGTAAATTTTGCGCAAAGCCAATATTGCTTTGCACGACCATAACGAGGTTATCGATTCCGATCCAGACTGTAATAAGTAACAGGATAGGGAAGGCAAAACGAAACCAAGATGAAGAAGCAAAATCTGTCGACATAGATTATTCATGCGCCATTTGAATCAATGTAGTCCCTTATTGGTGAAAAGTTTCGCAAATGGTTTAAGTCCCTTTGGTTATAAGAATACGTTGATTTCAATAATTGCCAAGTTTTTTGCTACACTGAACAGGTGTTAATCGGATGCTTTAACATTTTTACTCAGATATACCCAAACGACTTGAAGTTGCAGGTAGCCAACACCGCTGCAGCTTTAAGTAGGAGGGGTATAGCTCATTTTAGTATCATTGGTCGAAACATAGGCTTAAGGATAAGTTCGCATGATTCAGGAGAAAACGGATGCAGTTAAATGTTGATGTACATAACTATATGGAAACGTTAGTAGGACAAGTATTGATTCAGCGTCAATATAGTGAGAAATACAATCATGACCAATTAGCGGATCTGGCCTGTCTTGCATTGAGTCAAATGCGCCCGGTTTATATCCGACATGATGTCGACTTCCTTTCAGCCCTTCCTGAAGAGCGGTTGGTGATTTTAAAACAACAAGCTCTCGCTGCCATTCAAGCGGCGGAACCCATGATCATTGAAGATCGTCGTACTATGCGAGATAAAGACATTCCCGTTATTTTATCTCAAGCTCGGTTTGATCACGATAATCCGTTAGAATGGTATGAAGAGCCAATTCTTAAGAACAACAAGAAACATAAGGAGTAGTTGTGGGATTATTTGCTCGCTGGTTTGGGGGAAGAGAGAAAAAGCAACAAGAATCAATTCAGCCTGTTGAATATAAAGGTATGCTCATTTATCAAGAATCGATCGCGGAAAACGGCCAATACCGAGTCGCTGGCCGAATTACTCAAGAGATTAATGGTGAGTTACAGACCCATCGTTTTATTCGTTCTGATATTTTGTCGAATAAACAAGAGGCTGATCAGTTAATGTTAAAAAAAGCTCAGCTTTTCATTGATCAGATGAGTGGTCAGATCTTTAACTAATTTCTCCAGTCGTTGACAGAAGTCATGAATAAAAGAACGCTAAGTCGCTATGCTTAGCGTTCTTTTATTTTTTGTCCCAAAATCAAGGAAATGATATGCGAATTGGTGTGCCAAAAGAGAGGCTAGCGGGGGAAACGCGAGTTGCAGCCTCACCTTCATCAGTAGAGCAACTGATAAAACTCGGCTTTGAGGTTGTGGTTGAATCTCAAGCCGGTTCATTAGCGAGTTTTGAAGACAGTGCATTCCAAGCGGCTGGTGCGATGGTTGAACCCTCCGAGGTAGTATGGAATTGCGATATTGTCTTAAAAGTGAATGCGCCAATTTACAATGAGCAAATCGATGAAGTCTCGTTATTAAAAGAGCACGCGACATTAATCTGTTTTATTTGGCCAGCTCAACATCCTCAGTTGCTAGAAAAACTGGCAATGAAAAGCATTAATGTATTAGCGATGGATTGCGTGCCGCGCATCTCTCGAGCTCAAGCCTTAGACGCATTATCATCAATGGCGAATATCGCTGGCTATCGAGCGGTCGTAGAAGCGGCCCATCAGTTTGGCCGTTTCTTTACTGGGCAGATCACCGCTGCTGGTAAAGTCCCTCCCGCGAATGTCTTTATCGCTGGTGCCGGGGTAGCTGGCCTTGCTGCTATAGGTGCAGCAGGAAGCCTTGGCGCAATTGTTAGAGCGTTCGATGTTCGTCCTGAAGTTAAAGAGCAAGTGCAATCAATGGGCGCTGAGTTTCTGGAAATTGATCATCTGCCGACGGTTGCTTCGAGTGATGGGTACGCTCGAGAAATGTCGGATGATTTCAATCAAAAAGCAGCAGAGCTTTACGCAGAGCAAGCAAAAAAAGCCGATATTATTATCACTACCGCACTGATCCCTGGTAAACCAGCACCGACACTCATCACCAAATCGATGGTAGATAGCATGAAACCGGGGAGTGTGATTGTTGATCTGGCGGCTGCAAATGGGGGGAACTGTGAGTATACGGTCAAAGATCAACTGATCACGACTGATAATGGAGTAAAAATCATTGGCTATACCGATATGGTAGGTCGCCTTCCCACTCAAGCTTCTCAGCTTTATGCAACGAATTTGGTCAATTTATTGAAACTGCTTTGTAAAGAGAAGAACGGCGTAATTAACATCGATTTTGACGATGTTGTATTGCGTGGCGTCACTGTCATTAAGCAAGGTGAGATCACCTGGCCTGCACCGCCTATCCCAGTCTCAGTGCAGCAGCCTGCCCAAAGTAAACCGATGGTAGAGAAACCACCCAAACAACCTGCATCACCTTGGAAAAAATTGGTTGGCTTAGCGGCTGGTGTCGGTGTCTTTGCCTGGATAGCATCGGTAGCTCCAGCCGCTTTTCTCGGTCATTTTACGGTTTTTGTGTTAGCTTGTGTGGTTGGTTATTACGTAGTGTGGAATGTAACTCATGCATTACATACCCCTTTAATGTCAGTAACTAACGCTATCTCTGGAATTATTATCGTCGGTGCTTTAGTACAAATCGGCCAAGGCAATGGGATAGTAACCTTTTTGGCATTTATTGCCGTTTTGATTGCAAGCATCAATATTTTTGGCGGCTTTACGGTCACGAAACGTATGCTTGACATGTTCCGTAAAGACTAAGGGAGAACAATAATGTCTGCAGGATTAGTACACGCGGCTTATATTATTGCTGCCTTATGTTTTATTTTGAGTCTAGCGGGATTATCGAAACAAGAATCAGCGCGTACCGGTAACTATTACGGTATGGCCGGTATGACGATCGCGCTGCTAGCCACCATCTTCAGTCCTGAGGCACAAGGGCTGAGCTGGATTATTTTAGCCATGATCATCGGGGCCGTCATTGGGATCCGTTTCGCCAATAAAGTAGAGATGACACAGATGCCAGAGCTCGTTGCGATGTTGCACAGCTTTGTTGGTATGGCTGCCGTATTGGTCGGTTATAATAGTTTGCTCGATGCTCCTTTGGTCGATACTCATGCGGAACATGTAATTCATTTGGTCGAAGTTTTTATCGGAGTATTTATTGGCGCCGTGACGTTCACTGGGTCGATCGTCGCGTTTGGTAAATTGAGCGGTTCAATTAGCTCTTCGCCTCTAAATTTGCCACACAAGCATAAGTTAAATCTCGCGGCGTTAGTGATATCGGTTCTGTTACTCATGCAATTTTTAAAGATGGATGGCGGCTTATTGCCGTTGATCATCATGACCATGATTGCTTTAGCCTTTGGCTACCATCTGGTTGCTTCAATCGGTGGCGCTGATATGCCGGTTGTAGTTTCAATGCTCAACTCTTATTCGGGATGGGCCGCGGCCGCCGCTGGCTTTATGCTCGCCAATGATTTGCTGATTGTGACCGGCGCTTTAGTCGGATCGTCTGGGGCGATTCTGTCTTATATTATGTGTAAGGCGATGAACCGTTCATTCATCAGTGTAATTGCTGGTGGTTTTGGTCAAGAAGTAGTGATCAGCAGTGATGAACAGCAAGGTGAATACCGAGAAATAAACGCTGAAGAGGTGGCTGAACTTCTCAAGAACTCTCGTTCTGTCGTGATTACCCCGGGGTACGGTATGGCTGTCGCGCAAGCACAGTATCCTGTCTACGAAATCACCGAGAAGTTACGAGCATTAGGCATTGATGTCCGTTTTGGGATTCATCCTGTGGCTGGTCGGTTACCGGGTCACATGAATGTGCTATTAGCAGAAGCTAAAGTACCTTACGATATTGTATTAGAAATGGATGAAATTAACGATGACCTATCCAAAACCGATACCGTCTTAGTGATTGGAGCGAATGATACGGTCAATCCAGCGGCGTTAGATGATCCTCATAGCCCAATTGCAGGCATGCCAGTATTAGAAGTATGGCACGCGAAACAAGTGATTGTGTTTAAACGTTCAATGAATACGGGTTATGCAGGAGTGCAAAATCCGTTGTTCTTCAAAGACAATACCTTCATGTTATTTGGGGATGCGAAAGAGAGTGTAGACGCCATCTCCAAAGCATTGTAATCTGATGACATCAAAGCATGAAGCCAGCAAATTGCTGGCTTCATGCTTTCTGGTATACGAACAAAGCTTAAGAGGGAAGGGAAAATGTCCCGAACCAATAAGAGCGATACTTTGGTATATTATTGACAGTGATATAACAAGCGTTGTTTCTATTTATAGATAATACATCATCACTTTATGGTTTTATGATCAAACGATTATTTACATTGACAAGAACACTCATCCGCAGCTTAGTGCTTGCCGCTTGTACTTTTACTGTTTCAGCTTTTGCCGATTCCCTACCAGATCGGATTGAACTGTTTGTATCGCTGTTTGATGAGCAGGCAGCTATGGTCACTTATGATATTCGAACGATTCAAAAAGAGTATCCTACTCGATTATTAACACCAGACAGCATGTTGCCACAAACTGCGTCCTATCCATTAAAAGATATTCAGCTTTTGTACCAGTTAGCACAAAATTGCTCGGGTAATTTACCATTGAACCCTTTAGTAACAGAACCTTTAGTCTTTACTCGAGCGTTGTGTAAAGGAAGTCAATTACCCGTGCGTTGGTTTGCCAGAAGCTCATTGATTCATCCTGGTGGTGGTACTTATGCTGCACGCTACGCAGAAGTTTATCCTGATCAATATGCACAACTTGAACCTTTTATGCATATTCAAGAGCGAGCGCAAGCACCTAGCCAATCTTTATTGGGCCGTTTGCAGAGAATGAACGAAGAGGCGATGAATGCATTGATCGCTGGTGCGATTATGTTTGGTGATAAGGATGAACTTTGGTTAAGAAAAGGCGATGAGTACTACTTATTTGATGATAGCATTTGGCAGCTAAATGCCAGTCAAGCGGGACTGGCATTTAGTTTTGTAGAAAGTGATAGCACATGTTTTGTTCAACGAGGCAATTTATGCTGGAACGTACAAGATCATACGGATTTACTTCGTATCAGTATGTTTGTATTGGTGTTGGCAAATATTTTTTTAGTGATCAGTTGGTCAATTTATCGTTGGAACTCTAAACGACAAGAAATGAAAAGTAGGATGCTAATCTTACAAATTCTAACTCATGAATTGAGAACGCCCATCGCTAGCTTATCATTAACAGTTGAAGGGTTTCGCCGAGAATTTGAACATTTACCCGAAACTGTATACGATGAGTTTCGTCGCCTTTGTGAGGATTCTCGCCGTTTAAGACAGCTTGCCGAAGCCAGTAAAGATTATCTACAGTCGGATAATAAACCGCTCGCGACCGCTTGGGTTCCATCGGTTGAAGAATGGTTGCAATACAAAGTAGAAGAAGAGTTTACTCAACCTATAGAGTTAATTGTTGAACAAGATATAGCGGCAAAGCTCAACGTATATTGGCTTGGGACCTGTATCGATAATTTAATTCGCAATGCCGTAAAATACGGTGTTGCTCCTGTAACCTTAGAAGTCACGTCAACAATTGATTCAGTTACCATCAAGGTGACTGATCAAGGAACGCTGACCCATAAAGATTGGCGTCATTTACGTAAGCCTTTTGTAAGTAAAAGTGGCTTAGGACTTGGCTTAACGATTGTTGAATCGATGGTTGGTAGAATGGGAGGTCGTTTGACCTTAATCGGACCACCAACCACGTTTATTTTGGAGATACCTTGTGAAACAGACATTGCTTCTCGTTGAAGATGATAAAAACCTTGCTGACGGTTTACTGGTAAGTTTAGAGCAAGCGGGATATGACTGTTTACATGCAGAAACTATCGCCGCAGTGGATCAATACTGGGAAAAAGCGGATTTAGTCATTTTAGATAGACAATTACCTGATGGTGATTCAATTTCTCATCTCGCGGAGTGGAAAGCTTTAAAAGAGATCCCTGTCATCTTATTGACCGCTTTAGTGACCGTTAAAGATAAAGTGACAGGCTTAGATGCGGGAGGAAATGACTATCTCACCAAACCTTTTGCTGAAGCTGAGTTATTTGCGCGGATCAGAGCGCAGCTTCGTTCACCGGATGGTGAAGATAATGACGACAGCAAAGTGATTACGCCAAACTTAGTGATCGATAAAGCCACTCGAGAAGTATTTTTTAACCAACAGTGTATTACCTTAACGCGAACTGAGTTTGATTTATTGCTTTTTCTCGCCAGCAATTTAGGGCGAGTATTTACTCGCGATGAATTATTGGATCATGTGTGGGGTTACAATCATTTTCCAACGACACGAACGGTGGATACACACGTATTGCAATTGCGTCAGAAACTACCTGGATTAGAAATAGAAACACTCCGTGGCGTTGGGTACAAGATGAAAGCCTAAATCATGCACAGTAAACTATGTCTTATTGGCACGCTAGTGTGCGTGCCTTTTTATGCACAAAGTGTTGAATGGTTTGAGAGTAGTAGTCCATTAACTCAAGTGCATCAGCATCTACTTAATAATGATCTCGATCGAATGTTTCATTCGCTGGTTGAAGTTTGGCAACTTAATCAAACGAAGAATACCAAAACACACCTAAACGATGTATTGATCCAATCGTTATCGGTGGACTGTGGTAAGGGGCTAACCAGCAAAACCTTTCCGGTATGGCTAAATAGTATCGTCATTCGTAAGATAGATATTCAAAGCCCTGGTCGTGACGCATATCAAGTCATATTAGAAGCACAAAGCGATAAGGCACTCAATAATATAACGTTAACTCAATGGGTCGAGAGGCCTATTTCTACCGACAGCAGCTTCACCCGCTCAGGTGACAGCGTCACTGAAGGCGGAGTAACCTTTCGTAAACATTATAATCTGAATTCCAAGTTATCGATGGGGTTGTACCGAATCGATATCACGGCTGAAGATCAAGATTCGTGGAGCACTTGGGTTATCTTTGGCGAACCTAAAGCGAAGCAAACGGTTCGTTGGTCGAGTAAAGATCAATGGACGGTTGATAAAAATGCATTATTGAATCGCCATTGTCCATTGCCTCGCTTAGATGTGTCGGTGTACGATTATTTTGATGGTGAGTATAAAGAAATTTGGCAACAAAGTTATGAATCAAATTATCCGACTCAGCTTGAATTAACCGATCTAACCTCGGATCGCTACATCTTAGCGGTTTCAATGACCCATAAACGCTGGCAAGGGCCAATAATCATAGAGCAAGCTCAAGTTATCAGTAAAACCTATAATGTTTCTCTAGAGGAATGATTAAAGTTGATAGACAATAAGCCGTTATAACAACAAAGTAACCAACGGTTTATTGGATATGAACAGTAAAAAACATATTTGGCTTTTAACGCTTCCCGCACTGCTGGTTGCCACAGAGACTCTTGCGGCGAATTATGCAATTGAAGCACGCGGAGATGCCATGGGCGGCGTTGGCGTGGTCTCTGCAAACTATCTTACTGCTCCATTTTATAATCCTGCTCTAGTGGCTATTTACCGTCGTAATGATGATGCTGGGATGATTTTACCTAGCGTTGGATTTACCTATAACGATCCTGATAAATTAGTAAAAAGCATCGATAACATCGCTGATCTGATTAACAGCAATGACCCAAGTAAGGCCCCTGAATTACAAGCGGCTCTTAATGATATTGATGGTAATACACTCAATGCTAATCTTGGTGGGGTTATCGCTTTTGGTATACCAAACCGCTATATATCTGCCAATATATTTGGCAAAGCGTACACAGAAGTGTATGCCGCTCCCAGCATCGCATCAGATTGCCCTGTAAGTGGTGCTAATCCTAGCAGCCCTGAATGTATTCTTGAGCAGGCACAAAATAGCGGTATTAATGCTGTATCTATTGCCGTTACTGAAGTTGGTATCTCGTTAGCCAAATATCAAACCTTCCTCGGTCAACATATGGCTTTTGGTATTACTCCGAAATTACAACGCATTTATACTTATCTTTATCAAGCCAGCTTTAACAACTATGAATTCAAAGATTTGTTAGATAACGGTACGGGAGAAACGACATTTAACATTGATGCTGGTGCGGTATGGTTTTATGGGCCTTATCGTTTAGGAGCGGCTGCCACCAATTTGATCAGTCGAGATATTTCAACGCAAACGGTAAACTCTGTTCAGTATGATTATCAAATTCGTCCACAAATCACGCTCGGTGCTGGCATCGTTGCTGATTATGCGACCTTGAGTGTGGATTATGATTTGAATACCGATCGCCGATTTAATAACTTTGCCGATGATACGCAAATGATCCGTATTGGTGGTGAAGTGGATATCATGCGTCAATTAAAATTGAGAGTAGGGTATAACAAAAATCTTGCCTACAGTGGTCGAGACGGTACCATCACTGCTGGAATTGGATTATCACCATTGAATATCATTCAGCTCGATATCGGAGCGAGCTATACCAATGAAAATGCTATGGGTGCATATATAAACTTCCTTGCTAGTTACTGATAGTCTCTTTATAGTGAGGCTCCCCAATAGGAGCCTATTTATGTTTGACGATATACCGACTTTAACTCACAGTGAACAGCAAGCCGCTGTCGAAAAAATTCAGCAAATGATGGCAGAAGGGATCAGTACCGCACAGGCGATTCAAATTGTATCTCAGGAAATTCGTCGTCAGTATGCTGAAGATCAGCAGAATAAAGCAGAATAATTGTCTATTTAAGAGGAGCACTCATGTGCTCTTTTTCTTGTATAGAGAAAACCCCCAGCTAGGCTGGGGGTTCCGTAAAGCTTTCAGCTATAAGTCAGTTATAAAGCCCCTTTCAATTTGTTAAAACACTCTTGCGGTCTGGCAACTGCGAGAGTTAAACGAAA
>NZ_VHSI01000027.1:0-15024 GCF_013048705.1 Vibrio sp. A11
ATGAAATGGATTCAGCAAACTGAAACGGGAAGTCGCCTTGATGATGAGTTACGTTATTATCTATCTGAATCCTATAGAATTGTTTCAAGTGGTTTAAGTAAAAAGAAGCAGGCTGAGTTAGGGATTCCGTGTCAATCTGAAACACGCACATAACAAAGCGTTCAAGAGGGATTCGCAACGCGTAGCATTTTCGTTATGCGTTGATTTTATTGGTTTTTAGTGCAATGCGGTTAGCTGGCAGTTGCGTTGCTCACCCCTTAACGCGGCGTTATATGCTTTCTAAATCTTTGAGTAAAAGGGAATTTTAAATGATTATAAATCATGTTTCACTTGGTGTTTCAAATGTGGCATCAGCTGTATTTTTTTATGATACAGTTCTATCCACTTTGTCCATAAAACGTTCTCATTACATCGAAAATGTAGCGATTGCCTACGGCGAAAATTTTGAGTTTTGGGTTGGATGCCCTTGTGAAGATGGTGCGTCTTCTGGTAATGGAACTCATATTGCTTTCAATGCACCAAGCCAAGATGCAGTAGATCATTTTTATGCTACAGCATTAGAGCTTGGTGGCTCATGTGCGGGTAAACCTGGTTTGCGTCCTGAATACGGTGAAACTTATTATGCAGCTTATATTCTAGATGCGGATGGTAACAAAATCGAAGCAGTTCACATCTAGTTGATGGTACGCATATAACAAACAATTCAAGCAGACCCTCAACGCGTGGCATTTTTGTTTTGCGTTGAGTTTGGTGATTACGGTGTTGTGCGGAAAGTTGGTAGTTGCGTTTCGTGCTACTTAATTGGGCGTTATGTTTTATTGAGCCTCAGCAAGATCAATTCACAAATTTTAATGGGAAAATCTGGTCTAATTTAAAGGGTTTTCTGTTCTAATTTTTTGATATTATGAGTTTATTGTTCTTTTTGGTTGCTATTGAAAGTTGATCGATGCTTGAGTTTATTCGGCCAACTCTGCTCTGATAAATTGTGTACAAAAAAGGTTCAATTTTTGCTGAAAGGTCTCTTTCTTTTGTGTTGATTGTTCATTGATTCCGCTGGCTATTTCGCTTCAGCATGTTTGGGATATCATGAACATCTTACTTGCTGACAGTGTTTGGTTAGCGCAAGTTTATCGATGCTTTTGCGCTTTTTCCGGCTCTGCTCTGATAAATTGTGCACACAAAAGGTTCATTTTTCGCTGAATGGTCTCTTCCTTTGGTGTTATTTGTCTCTTGATTCCGCAGGCTAATTCGCTTCAACTTATTTGGGATCTTATCGGCACCAATGATTGCTGAAAGTAGGCAAGTTTATCATTTTGAGTTAAAGTGGGCGCAAGTAATAAATATTGTAAAAGTTTAATATAATCAATAAGTAATAAAACATAACAAACGCTTCAAGAGGGACTTCCAACGCGTGGCATTTTTATTATACGTTGGCTTTTGTGGTTACGGTGTTATGCGGAAACTTGGTAGTAGCGTTGTCAGCCCCTTAAGCGGGCGTTATGCTTTATTGAACCTCAGCAAAATCAATATATAAATTTTAATGGGAAAACTCAGTCTGATTTAGAAGTTTTACTATTCTAATTTATTGATATTATTAGTTTATTGTTCTTTTTTGTGGCTATTGAAAGTTGAACGATGCTTTTGTGTTTTTGTCGGCTTTTACTCTGATAAATTGTGTACGCAAAAGATTCAACTGTTGCTGAAAAGTCTCTTCCTTTGATGTTGTTTGCTCCTTGATTCCGCAGGCTATTTCGCTTCAACTTATTTGGGATCTTATCGGCACCAATGATTGCTGAAAGTAGGCAAGTTTATCATTTTGAGTTAAAGTGGTTTTAACCAATGAACATTGTAAAAGTTCAATGTAATCAATGGGTAATAAAGCATAACAAACGCTTCAAGAGGGACTTCCAACGCGCGGCATTTTTATTATGCGTTGGCTTAAGTGATTACGGTGTTATGCGGAAAGTTGGTAGTAGCGTTGTCAGCCCCTTAAGCGGGCGTTATGCTTTATTGAGCCTCAGCAAAATCAATATATAAATTTTAATGGGAAAACTTAGTCTGATTTAGACGTTTTTGTATTCTAATTTATTGATATTATGAGTTTATTGTTCTTTTTGGTGGCGATTGAAAGTTGAACGATGCTTGAGTTTATTTGGCCAACTCTGCCCTGATAAATTGTGTACGCAAAAGGTTCGATTTTTGCTGAAAGGTCTCTTTCTTTGGTGTGGTTTGCTCATTGATTCCGCAGGCTATTTCGCTTCAACTTGTTTGGGATCTTATCGACAACAATGATTGCTGAAAGTAGGTTGGTTTGTCATTTTGAGTTAAACTGCTGCGAACAAATGAATTTGTAAAAATCCAATGTAATCAATGAGTAATAAAGCATAACAAACGCTTCAAGAGGGACTTCCAACGCGTGGCATTTTTATTATGCGTTAATTTTGGTGGTTACGGTGTTATGCGGAAAGTTGGTAGTAGCGTTGTCAGCCCCTTAAGCGGGCGTTATGTGATTAGGCGTAAATTGAAAACGGCCCTAATCGAATGGGCCGAATATTAACTGAAAAGGTTTAGTGTTCAGGAGTTTCAAGTAATTTGATTACGCTTTCTACGGCATTACTCATTGCCTGTTCATTTTCCAGTTTACCCGAACCAGCTGGTCCAAGCGCCTGAGAATACAAAGTAAGTTGTTTTTCAAAAGGTAAGCCTAAGTGATCATAAAGATTTTGTCGGATTTGGGCATGTTGTTCAGGATCTTTGCTAGCAAGTTTAATAAGGGTTTCATAAATAAGCGCTTTCATGAGCTATCCATTTTATAATAGTTAACGGGGCGCATATGATTGTAATCGGTAATAGAATGTAATTCTGAAGCAACAATCACATAACAAAGCGTTAAAGAGGGATTCGCAACGCGTAGCATTTTCGTTATGCGTTGATTTTATTAGTTTTTAGTGCAATGCGGTGAGTTGGTAGTCGCGTTGCTCACCCCTTAACGCGGCGTTAGGGCTATTCATCAAATCTTGCTTTTATTCTTTTTCTCGCTCATAATTGAAGCTATCAAATTGATAGGTAGTCCGTATGTCAGATAATAAACTTGAGGGAATAGATGAGTTCCCGCTGACCTCAGCGTCAGCAAAGAAACTTATCAATGAACTGGCAAGTAATCATACAGCGAGAGTTTACATTAGTTCTCATGCGAGAGAACGCATGGAACAACGTGGTGTGACTCGAATGCAAGTATTTCAGGTACTTAGCAATAAGCACAGTAGAATAACGGAAGCTCCTCATCAAACACCTAGAGGCGACTGGAAATGTAACCTTCAAGGTATGGCTGCTGGTGAAATCGTAGAAGTTGTTGTTTCCTTAAAGAGACACGAAAACGATCCATCTGCATTTGTTGTTACGGTTATAGTTAAGTAAAGGGGCTAATATGTATCACTATAAAGAATGTGGTCTACCGTATGTTTATTTAACAAATGGCTTTACTATCGACAAAGTAGAGGATGAAGAATTTGTTAGTATCGACAACCTTTATGAGTTGCACGCTCTTATCGGTAGAAACATAGTATCTCAGGTAAGGCCTATTTCTCATCAAGAGTTCAAGTTTATTCGCATCGAGCTCAATATGTCGCAAAAGGCGCTGGGTAACTTGTTAGGAGTAGACACTCAAACAGTTGCTCGCTGGGAAAAGGGGCAGTCAGTCATTCCAAGGACAGCCGATGTGACTCTTCGTGCATTGTATGCAGAGTTCAATGACGACGATAGCCAAATAGGTCTTTTGCTAAATATGCTTTCAGACTCAGAAATTGAATCAACAATGGCAGAGTTACATTTAGAAGAGCAAGACAACAAGTGGCGTGTAGCATAGCCCTAACAAGGCGTTAAAGAGGGATTCGCAACGCGTAGCATTTTCGTTATGCGTTGATTTTATTAGTTTTTAGTGTAATGCGGTGAGTTGGTAGTTGCGTTGCTCACCCCTTAACGCGGCGTTATAACGCATTTGAGTTCATCGTATATAAAGGAATGAAATGGACGAATATTGGAATCCGATGGTACCTGAATTGTCGGTATCAAACTTCACTACATCACTGAGGTTTTATTGTGAAGTTCTCGGTTTTAAGATTAGAAATCAACGAGATAATCCCGACTTTGCTTACTTGGAACTTGAAAAAATCCAGATCATGTTGGAGCAAATTCATGATGAAGCTTGGGTTACGGATAGCTTAGTCGCACCATTTGGTAGAGGCGTTAACTTTCAAATTGAGCTGTCAGATATATCTTCGATTTATGAGCGCATTCAAGCAGCAGACATCAAGTTGTTTAAAGAACTCAAAGAAACATGGTATGACATTGGCGAAATACTATCGGGTCAGAAAGAGTTTCTGATACAAGATCCGGATGGTTATCTTTTGCGTTTTACCGAGTATTTAGGTGAAAAATCCAAGTCATAGAATTGCGTTATAACAAACAATTCAAGCAGACCCTCAACGCGTGGCATTTTCGTTTTGCGTTGAGTTTAGTGATTACGGTGTTGTGCGGAAAGTTAGTAGTAGCGTTTCGGGCTACTTAATTGGGCGTTATGCTTTATTGAGCCTCAGCAAAATCAATATATAAATTTTAATGGGAAAACTTAGTCTGATTTAGAAATTTTCGTATTCTAATTCATTGATATTATGAGTTTATTGTTCTTTTTGGTGGCGATTAAAAGTTGAACGATGCTTGTGTTTTGTCGGCCAACTCTGCTCTGATAAATTGTGTACGCAAAAGGTTCGATTGTTGCTGAAAGGTCTTTTCCTTTGATGTTGTTTGCTCCTTGATTCCGCAGGCTAATTCGCTTCAACTTGTTTGGGATCTTATCGACAACAATGATTGCTGAAAGTAGGCTGGTTTGTCATTTTGAGTTAAACTGCTGCGAACAAATGAATTTTGTAAAAGTTCAATGTAATCAATAAGTAATAAAGCATAACAAACGCTTCAAGAGGGACTTCCAACGCGTGGCATTTTTATTGTGCGTTGATTTCGGTGGTTACGGTGTTATGCGGAAACTTGATAGTAGCGTTGTCAGCCCCTTAAGCGGGCGTTATAACCTTGGTGAAATTTCGATATGTTTAGTGAAATTAAACAATTTTCAGAAAAACTTGAAAGCCTAAAAGGTGGTTCAGGTTCATGTATAAGATCGGCAATGTATCATGTTGAAAAAGCAGAGGTTCTATCTGGTGTAGATCCAGAAATGTCAGTGTTCCGGCTTATTACCGCAGAAGAAGAGGCTGCTACTGCAATCTTGTTGATGTTGAAAGAGCATGGTTACGAGGGGGCAAAAGAATTAAATAAAAACAATCACCTGCATAAACAATGTCTTTACCCATACATTTGTTCGATTATTGAACTTCTCAAGTTAGACTTGAGGAAGGTATCAAACCACCCTCCCATCCTAGAGTGGGTTGATGTTGATGGTATGGATGCAATCAAATTGGGGATTCGAGTAACTATTGAGGACCAAAATTTGATCATGGAAATGAATCCACCTCTGAATTTTCGAGTTTCTCGTAACGAAGAATTGCATGACTTTAGCCATGAGCTTGTAGTCTTTCTGGAACGAAAAGGGTTTAACGATACAGTTAAGCACTTAAAGGAAAATGCCAACTTACGTAACAAATTACTGTATTCTGATGGTAAAACTATTCCAAACACTTTAGCTGATACTGACAACGGAAAATATGAAAAGCTTGGACAGTATCTACTACAAAAAGTTAACGTGCTTATTGCTATTTATTTCATGACAGCACCATACAAAAAAATGGATAAAGCACACTTTCTTGAGCAAGCATTACATAGTTACCTAAAAGTACTAAAGCATGTAAAAGGGCAACGGTTATAACAAACTGTTTAAGAGTGATTCGCAACGCGTGGCATTTTTGCCGTGCGTTGTTTTTAGTGATTAAGGTGGTATGCGGCGGCTTTTGTATTGCGTTGCTCACACCTTAACAGGGCGTTAAATTACTACTTTCACAATAGAAATAATCTTACTGAGATAGAAATGGATAAAAGAAATTATTATAAATTCGCATATGATCATTTACTGGCTATATACCCAGACAAGCCATGGGTGAAAATCATTTCAAAAATGTCGGGTAAAAATGGTAAGGCGCTAGCTATAAATAAGTTTGGTGAAAGAATGATAGCTTTTGGTCTTTTCCTTTGGGAAACCAAGCCATTTGAAAAGTGTGACTCTTATGAGAAAGGAGCAATAGCTGAAGCGCTTTTTTATAGTGGAAAATTTCTAGAATACTTAGAAACACTTCCTGATGTAACACGTAATGGTTTGAAATCTAGGTTTGGATCAGCTCTGAAAGAATCTGATGACATGAGAGCGTTAATGTTTGAAGTTTTTTCTTACTTCTATCTTGTTGATAAAGGCTACGTAGTAGAAAGTAAAGATCTGGATGGTTCTAATGAGACATTTGATTATCTAGCAACTAGTGGTGGCGAAGTTCAAGTTGAGTGTAAGTCTTTTGCTTATGATAAAGGGCTGTTTATTACCAGTGATGAAGCGCAAGTTTTACTGAGATTAATCCTAGAAAAAGGGCTCAAAGTTAAACAACCTCCCCAAAGCGCACTAACATGCGTAGAACTTGAAATGTTAAGTGGTTTCCCTAAATCTAAAAGCGGACAAAAAACACTTTTAGAAGAAGTTGATGCCGTAATCTCAGGTCGCTCAAACGATAGTGAGCTTTTTAAGGTAGGTATAAAAACATTTGCAAATTTAGATAACATTGAAAAAGAAGAAGTTTGGGAAAATATAAAATTTGAATCCGGTGGTATTGAACTTGCTTTCGCTGTTTCAGCTGTAAATGGGAAAGATAGTAGGCATGCACTCAGCATAAGTACTACGTTTAAGCCAGCTTTGCTTAGAGAGTTCGAAAATATATGTAAGGATGCATCTAGAAGGCAATTTAAAGAGAGTAAGGCTGGCTCTCTTTTTATTCATATTCCCCATATAGAAACTTATAAAGGACTTAACTTAAGTGATAGATTTAGTGGTAAGATCAAGAACATTTTCAGTCGGCCCCATTTGTCCAATATTGTCTTGTTCTCAAATTTGGGTGTGGTTGAAACGCAAACTTATCCATATTTTGAAATTCACCCTTTGATTAAAGAATATCAAAATACAGACAGTGAACTCGAAGGTATAAGTATTTAGCTGGTGTTACCGTAATTTAACAAAGCATTTAAGAGTGATTCTCAACGCTAGGCATTTTTCAGTCCATCGTTGGGTTTAGTGTTTACGGTGGCAAGGTTAGGTTTAGTGGTTGCGTTGTTCACACCTTAATGCGGCGTTATGTGTAAGGCCAAATTCCAATAACTTTTTCTATCACAAGATATTGTTTATAAAGGGATATTAACTATGGTTAATGTAAATGAAACCGAAAGTGAAGATCCTAAATCACCTTGTAATAGGCATTGCAGTCTAGATGAAAATGACATTTGTTTAGGATGTTTCAGAACACTCAATGACATACTCAAATGGCAATCATCAACGACAGCAGAAAGGATTGAAATTCTATCATTATGCAAAAAAAGAAAAGAGCACTATTCGAGGTAGAGCTTTTCATTATTCAAAATATGGTCGGTAATTATTTTAGTGATTATGTGAAAGTCCAATTTAAACAAACACATAACAAACGGTTCAAGAGGGACAACCAACGCGTGGCATTTTTATTATGCGTTGTTTTTTGTGGTTACGGTGTTATGCGGAAGCTTGGTAGTGGCGTTGGTTGCCCCTTAACCGGGCGTTATGTGCTCGACAGCTATGGAAAATTGGAGATATTGATGGAATTGGATAAATTTGTTGCACAATCAATAGCTATGATATGCAAAGGTGTACATGAAGCTCAAATGGAAGTCGCTAAATATGGTGCTTCGGTAAATGAAACTCCACTAAGTGACAGAGGGGCAGTAGGTGAATTGAAAGCACCAAATAAGACTCTAATGCAAACGGTAGAATTTGATGTTGCTGTAACCACTGAAGACAATGGTAGCGGGGGTGCAAAGATTTCTGTTCTTGGTTTAGGCTTAAGTAAAAAGGGTGAGACAAAAGATAGTATTAGTTCAAGGATTGTATTTAAGGTGCCAATAACATTGCCTAATATTTAAGGTGCCAATAACATTACCTAATAAGGATATATAAACAAAACGCACATAACAAACGCTTCAAGAGGGACTTCCAACGCGCGGCATTTTTATTATGCGTTGGCTTTTGTGGTTACGGTGTTATGCGGAAACTTGGTAGTCGCGTTGTCAGCCCCTTAAGCGGGCGTTATATTTCTTTTTGAGGTTCGTTCAATGCGGGAAAATAGAGAAGAAAACATTATTGCTGACTTATTTTCAGGGCAGGGATATTCGATAAAAAGAGAGCCCGACGGTAACGTGCCTCCTGACCTACTCTTAGATGATAAAATTGCAGTAGAAGTGACGAGGTTGAGCAAGATGATTAATACTCATAGCTCTCCTAGATCTATCGATAGCGATTCTTCATCGGTAATTGCGAAGTTGAAGAAAGCGATTAACACCCCTAGAAGTAATGATACTCAGCCTCATAGATATTCAGTTACAGCTATCATAAAGCGCCCTTTTGGTAATCTATCGAAAGCTACTTTGGTTATCAAAGAAAAACTCAAAGAGATTGATAATTCGGAGTTTACAGGGGATGAAATCAGAATAGAAATATCGCAATCTATTTCAATAATTATTTCAAAACGCAATGTTGATAGCAGCAATGGTTTCTTGCTGACGGGTATCATTGATTTAGATGCTGGATACCATGATAAGCAGGTCATGTTGGCCAGCGTAAACTTTTGTCACACTTCGAAAGCAAAGAAAGTCGAACCATATTTAGATCGCTACGAAGAGTGGTGGTTGGTTTTATCGGACACAATCACATACAACGGTAGTGATGAATATATAGAATATATCGCTAAAAATATTTGTAAATCACCGTTTAGCAGGATAATAATTGTAAACAGTCTTGACGGAAAGGTAGTCTCAGAAATATAACAAACGGTTCAAGAGGGACAGCCAACGCGCGGCATTTTTATTATGCGTTGGTTTTTGTGGTTACGGTGTTATGCGGAAGCTTGGTAATGGCGTTGGCTGCCCCTTAACCGGGCGTTATGGCTCATAAAACAAATGACACTGTGTTTATAAACAGTTGTTCTTGTTATCTTCCTTAGCTAAGTGTATTTTTGCATATCAATTCCTATATGAGTGGGCATAAAGAATGCGCGATTCATTAAGATCCAAAATGATCGAAATTTGTTCAAAGAAAATTGCACAAAAAGGTGAGAATGTAGGTGTGTCATTTTATGCTTTCTTCGCCAATAAGAATGATGATCCTGAATTACTAATGGAAGCTGCTACTTGGTGGATTCAGAGACATCGACTAGATCATTTTGAAAAAGCCAATAAAATCATGGAAATGGTCATGCTAGGTAAGTAAGCGTGTGCTTTGAGTTCAAGCCATAACAAACGCTTCAAGAGGGACTTCCAACGCGTGGCATTTTTATTATGCGTTGATTTTGGTGGTTACGGTGTTATGCGGAAACTTGGTAGTAGCGTTGTCAGCCCCTTAAGCGGGCGTTATATTTCTCTTAAATTCAACGTGTTACAAATTTAAAAGTTAAGTGGTAATGTGAGTGTTTTACTGGTTGATGATTTCTTGTGAAGCATAGCTGTTGATTTGATCAAGTTTATCAATGTCTAACGAACATTATTGTTTAATCGCATTTAGCAGCTCTTTTGATTTGGTTTACATTAATGGCTTATTTCTCTGATATTTATCATCAGAATCAATGGGTAAGCTTGATTCGATTTCAAAATTAATTGTTTTTTGTATCTAAATCTGGCTCAACTGACGTTAAGCTTTTGATGTTATGTACTATTTTCAAAGGTTGTTTGGTGTTTCAGTGGCTGTATGGAACTGAAATATAACAAACAATTCAAGCAGACCCTCAACGCGTGGCATTTTTATTATGCGTTGAGTTTAGTGATTACGGTGTTGTGCGTAAAGTTGGTCGTTGCGTTTCGGGCTACTTAATTGGGCGTTAGCTGGTGAATCATTTATTTAATCACATTTATGGAGTAAAAAGTGTCAATCACAACATTATTTAGAGTTATATTAATATCGGGTTTAGTTACTTCAATAGTTGGTATTATTGCGGGCTTTAGTCTTTCTGAAACATTACCTCCAATTTTACAAGAGTATTTACTTCAGGCTGAAAAGAAAGAAGTATCCAACTTTGAAATGGTTTTCTTATTGGTGGCATCATTGGCATTATTGGTTTTGCTACCTGTTTCAACTGTTGGTTTATGGAAGTTTAAACGTTGGGCAAGGACTCTTTATATCGTAATCTCAATTGTATTTATACCTTTGTCTATTTTCGTTGGTCCTATTGTTATGAATAGTTGGGAGGCAATGTTTAATGAAATTGCTATTTTACTAGAGGGTATCTTAATTGCCATGATGTTCATGGGACCAATTAGTGAAAAATTCAAACATGTAGCAGTTACTAAAACCAGCTAACAAGGCGTTAAAGAGGGATTCGCAACGCGTAGCATTTTCATTATGCGTTGATTTTATTGGTTTTTAGTGCAATGCGGTGAGTTGGTCGTTGCGTTACTCACCCCTTAACGCGGCGTTAACTTTCAAGGAGGAATAATGGATAGATTGTATGTTGCGTTGATAGCTCTTCTACTTGGGTGGGGGCTGTCTCAATTAACCGAATACGTGAAAAGCAAGCAAAAGACTAAGAAACTAAAATCGGCAATTGAACTAGAGTTACGAGACTTGGAAGAACTGCTTAAACAAAGAGAGAACACAGCAAAATCTTCTGCGCTCAATTATGGTCATAACCACAATTATGCGTTCTCACTCGGTGCTCCTATTTCAACTCCAGTATTAGATGCCTTTTATGCTGAAGTTGCGGCAAGTTTTACAAATGAGCAACGATACAATATTCGTGTGTTTCGTGATCATATTCGAGCTTATAGTTGCATCGTTGAATGGGCTGAAGAAATGGGTTCTGGTTATGAAACTCAGAACGAGATCGTTTTTAAGCTATTCGAGGCGTATAAACAGGCATCATTTGCATTGGTTTATATAAAAGAAGCCAATAAGGTTGGCGGTAGAGAAAAAATAGCTGATGATCATGAAAGCCTAAATAAACTTCGAGAAAGTTTTAAAGAGCTAAAACCTAAGCTTGCACTTAAAGAAAGTTAACAAACGCTTCAAGAGGGACTTCCAACGCGTGGCATTTTTATTATGCGTTGGCTTTTGTGGTTACGGTGTTATGCGGAAACTTGGTAGTAGCGTTGTCAGCCCCTTAAGCGGGCGTTATGTTTTATTGAGCCTCAGCAAGATCAATTCAAAAATTTTAATGGGAAAATCTGGTCTAATTTAAAGAGTTTTCTGTTCTAATTTGTTGATATTATGAGTTTATTGTTCTTTTTGGTGGCGATTGAAAGTTGAACGATGCTTGAGTTTATTTGGCCAACTCTGCTCTGATAAATTGTGTACGCAAAAGGTTCGATTGTTGCTGAAAGGTCTCTTTCTTTGTTGTTGCTGGTTCATTGATTCCGCAGGCTATTTCGCTTCAGCATGTTTGGGATCTCATGAACATCTTACTTGCTGACAGTGTTTGGTTAGCGCAAGTTTATCGATACTTTTGCGCTTTTTTCCGTATCTGCTCTGATAAATTGTGTACGCAAAAGATTCAACTGTTGCTGAAAAGTCTCTTTCTTTGGTGTTGTTTGCTCATTGATTCCGCAGGCTATTTCGCTTCAACTTGTTTGGGATCTTATCTGCACCAATGATTGCTGAAAGTAGGCAAGTTTATCATTTTGAGTTAAAGTGGGCGCAAGTAATAAATATTGTAAAAGTTCAATATAATCAATGAGTAATAAAACATAACAAACGCTTCAAGAGGGACTTCCAACGCGTGGCATTTTTATTATGCGTTGATTTTGGTGGTTACGGTGTTATGCGGAAACTTGGTAGTAGCGTTGTCAGCCCCTTAAGCGGGCGTTATGCTTTATTGAGCCTCAGCAAAATCAATATATAAATTTAATGGGAAAACTTAGTCTGATTTAGAGGTTTTCCTATTCTAATTTATTGATATTATAAGTTTATTGTCCTTTTTGGTGGCTATTGAAAGTTGAACGATGCTTGTGCTTTTTCGACCAACTCTGCTCTGATAAATTGTGTGTGCAAAAGGTTCGATTTTTGCTGAAAGGTCTCTTTCTTTGGTGTTGCTTGCTCATTGATTCCACCGGCTATTTCGCTTCAGCATGTTTGGGCTCTCATGAACATCTTACTTGCTGACAGTGTTTGGTTAGCGCAAGTTTATCGGCGAATGTGCGCTTTTTTCCGGCTTTGCTCTGATAAATTGTGTGCGTAAAAGGTTCGATTTTTGCTGAAAGGTCTCTTTCTTTGGTGTTGCTGGTTCATTGATTCCGCAGGCTATTTCGCTTCAACTTGTTTGGGATCTTATCGGCACCAATGATTGCTGAAAGTAGGCAAGTTTATCATTTTGAGTTAAAGTGCTGCGAACAAATGAATTTTTTAAAAGTTCAATGTAATCAATGAGTAATAAAGCATAACAAACGCTTCAAGAGGGACTTCCAACGCGCGGCATTTTCATTATGCGTTGGCTTAAGTGATTACGGTGTTATGCGGAAAGTTGGTAGTCGCGTTGTCAGCCCCTTAAGCGGGCGTTATGCAACTTATTTAACCTCGTCAATAAATAAAAGGATATTGAGTGGAAGTCGGAATTTTTCAGGTAGATTCATTTACATCAGAAGTATTCAAGGGTAATCCTGCTGGAGTTTGCATTACTGATACTAGCCTTGATGAAGCAACAATGTTGGCAATTGCTGCAGAAATGGCGGTGTCGGAAACCGCTTTTTTGTCACTTGATACGATGCAATTACGCTGGTTCACTCCAGAAATTGAAGTCAGTTTATGTGGCCACGGTACACTAGCGGTGGCTCATGTTTTAAAAGAGCAGGGAATGTATAAAACTGGTGAGATTCTTGAGTTTCAAACCTTATCTGGTACTTTGACTGCTCATCTTGATGAAAATAATATTCATTTGTTATTTCCATCACCAAACCTTGATATGAACGTCTCTTCAAACATAGATATACTCAATTTGTTAGGTCTATCGCAATCGAGTTTAATCGCTTATGGTGAGTTTGATCATAAGCAACTCGTTGTGATTAACAGTGAGTCAACTCTCAACGAGCTTGTGCCTGATTTCAGTGGGTTATCAAAACTGAAAGGTCGTGGTGTTTTGGTTACAGCCAAATCAGATTCTGGTGTGGATTTTGTATCGCGTTATTTTGCTCCATGGGTTGGTGTAAATGAAGATCCAGTGACAGGTTCAGCGCATTGTGCTTTGTGTGCTTATTGGTCGAAAGAGTTAAATAAATTGAATCTTAAAGGTTATCAGGCCTCAAATCGAGGTGGTTTTGTGGACGTAGAGCGAGTGAGTGAAAATCAAGTTAAGTTATCAGGGCAAGCAATAACCGTCTTTCAAGGCCGCATGAAAATTGCATAACAAACGATTCAAGACAGACTCGCAACGCAAAGCATTGTTATTATGCGTGTAGTTTGGTGATAAAGTCGTTATGCGGAAGGTTGGTAGTCGCGTTGTTCGCTGCTTAATCGGGCGTTATGTGTTTCCGTAGGAGATGGAATGCAACATATTGATAAATTGATAGAAATTGCAAAAAGAAAGTCAAATTTCGATGAAAATAACTCATGGTATCAAGGTTCTTCGACTTATTTGGTTGAAATAAAAAAAGAAGTTGATGAGGTTATTGAAGAGATCCCAAAAGATCGTTCGTGTTATCTCGAAGATGAATTAGGTGATGTTCTTTGGGACTACTTGAATGCCGTGCTATCACTTCAGAAAGAAAAAGGTATCAACCTTGACTCAATTATCGAAAGAGCTTGCCGAAAGTATGATGAGAGGATAACGGCAATTGAAAGTGGTATTTCGTGGGATGAAGTTAAAGAGAAACAGAAAAGTGAATTAGCCCGAGAACAATCGTTACAACACACATAACAAACAATTCAAGCAGACCCTCAACGCGTGGCATTTTCGTTTTGCGTTGAGTTTGGTGATTACGGCGTTGTGCGTGAAGCTGGTAGTAGCGTTTCGGGCTACTTAATTGGGCGTTATGTTTTATTGAGCCTCAGCAAGATCAATTAAACAATTTTAATGGGAAAATTCCGTCTGATTTAGAAGTTTTCCTATTCTAATTTATTGATATTATGGGTTTATTGTTCTTTTTTGTGGCTATTGAAAGTTGATCGATGCTTTTGTTTTTTTGTCGGGTTTTGCTCTGATAAATTGTGTACGCAAAAGATTCAACTGTTGCTGAAAAGTCTCTTTCTTTGTTGTTGCTTGTTCATTGATTCCACCGGCTATTTCGCTTCAGCATGTTTGGGATCTTATCGGCACCAATGATTGCTGAAAGTAGGCAAGTTTATCATTTTGAGTTAAACTGCTTCGAACAAATGAACGTTATAAAAGTTCAATATAATCAATAAGTAATAAAACATAACAAACGCTTCAAGAGGGACTTCTAACGCGCGGCATTTTTATTATGCGTTGGTTTCGGTGGTTACAGTGTTATGCGGAAACTTGGTAGTAGCGTTGTCAGCCCCTTAAGCGGGCGTTATGTGATATTGTAAATTCAGCTACAGAAAGGAGAATTAAGTGGCTAATTCAGTGGTAATTCAACAATTAAATAATCAATTGAAAGTAAATTCAGATGCTTATGATTTAAGCCGAATTGTTGGTGTTGAAGTGAAAGTTTTGACGTTCAAAGACCATCTTTCTTTTGAGAATGCTCCTTTTGGGTGCAATTTCATCGAGTTTACTTTTTATCTTTATCCCATCAGAACATCAGGAATATGGATTAGCTTTTGCGTCTTTTTTGCCATTCATAGCATTTTTGTTCGGT
>NZ_VHSI01000028.1:0-14273 GCF_013048705.1 Vibrio sp. A11
GGTTAAACGCCTCACGAATAGCCACACCACGCTTTTTCAGTTCAATTTGCACCAAAGGCAAACCATTGACCAAAATCGTCACATCGTAACGGTTGGCATGGCTTCCCGTTTGCTCAAACTGCTTAATAACCTGCATTTTGTTACGAGCAATGGTCTTCTTGTCGAATAGGTAGATGTTTTCTATATGGCCATCATCAAACACAAAATCGAAGATATAGTCACTGTGCACTTTTCGGGTTTTGTCGAGAATATTATCGCTGGGTGTGTTCAGGTATTGCTCGCAAAAGCGAGCCCACTCGGCATCAGTAAACTCGACCTTATTAAGGGCTTGCAGCTGCTTGCGCACATTCGCCAGCATGGCGTCTGGCGTGGTTAGCGCGGGTAAATACTCATAGCCCTGATTTTTTAGGTCCTGAATCAGCTCGCGCTCAAGGTCAGCTTCGCTTTGAAAGCTTTCTGCTACCTGCCAGTTTTTTGTGTATTTATCTAACACAATAAAGTTGTTGGATTCTGCGATTGTTTTGTAGTCCGTCACAGGTGAACCTCCCAATGGCCGGTTTTTTTGGCACCAACCCGTTTTAATAATGAATGTTGTTTCAGTTTTTTGATGCGGCGTTCAATGGTACTGAGCGCCTTTCCAGTCTGCTCGGCCAACGTGGTATTGGTGATATAGCGGTCTGCTTTTATCAATTCGAGGATGGCGTGATCCAGCGGTGACAGCTTTAAACCCGCATTTATACCAGCGCTTATACCCGCATTTTCAAGCTGATGGGAAGTACTTTCTTCAATGGCATCGAGTATCATCTGCAACATAAAACGGATAAACGGCGAACAGTCCGTTTGGGCAGTACTGTTGCGAATAGCTAGGTAGTATGCCTCCTGATGCTGATGCACCAAACTTTCTACCGGGATATTAATAAAGATGGGGTGCCACTGCGACAAAATTAGTGTTTGCCACAGACGCCCCATTCGGCCATTGCCATCCGCGAACGGGTGAATAAACTCAAATTCGTAATGAAAAATACAACTGGCCATCAGTGGGTGTACATTGGTAGTGCGCAGCCAAGCCAACAACTCCCCCATCAGTTTAGGTACTCGATCGGCCTGCGGTGCCATATGCACCACCTGATCACCCGACATTACGCCAACGCCTTGACTGCGGTATCTTCCTGCTTCTTCGACTAAGCCTGTCATCAACAACTGGTGGGCAGTCAGTAAATCTTTACTTTTACTGGGCTGCCAGCTGCCGATTGCTTCATAGGCCGCAATTGCGTTGCGCGCCTCCTGTACTTCTTTGGGGGGCGCAATCACCCTTTTACCCTCAATAATGGCCGTAATTTGCGCTTCTGACAGCGTGTTGCCCTCTATCGCCAGCGAACCCTGAACCGTTCGCATGCGGTTGACCTTACGCAGGCGCAACAGTTTTTCCTGTTCAAACTCAACGGTCAAACGGCCAATGGCTTCGCTGATGTCGGCGACCAAGTTGAGAATCTCGGTGGTAATGGTAAAAGGCGGTTGGTAGGCCATTAGACTGCCTCCTTATGCTTACCATCTTTGGCAGTTATTCGAGAACCTCGAATAACTGCCTTTGCTATTTCCGTTAGCGTGTTACTCATTAAGCTGCCTCATCTGAATGAGATTTCGGGAAGCTCAATAACAGGTCACGATAATACTCGTATTGCTTTTGGCGGAGTTCTATTTCGCGGGGCAGACCTTCTTGGATCGAAGTTGTTAACGTGTCGAATTTATCCAAAATAGAAACTATTCGAGCCTGCTCAATAAGTGATCTCTTTGGGTCATTTGGAACAGGAATTGGAACTGTGAGCTTTTTGACCATTGGAACTGTAAGTTGCGGGATCCCAGCCTCAGTACCACCAATGGGAGTCATATCTAAAACATAGTTTAAATATCTTGTACTGATTATATTTTTGTTGGCTATTAAAACAATTAGACGAATAATTGGTGTGAACTTAGCTTCTCGAACAGTGTGGTATCCGACTTTTGCACCACGCGCAGAGATGGTTACTGCATCGCTGTCAATTTTATAGTCATCAGTGAAACCATATAATCCTTTTTCGCCTGTAGCGTTTGCATAGATTGGATATGGGTATTCATCAGTTGGCTCGGTCTGACCTTTAGAACTATTTTTAGGTACATCTCCGCCAGCAGAAATAGAGGCACAAAGATCCTCTAATGTTTTCCACTCCACGTCACCCTCTTCAAAACTCAACAACTGGTCGCGGTAGTAGTTGTATTGTTTTTTCCGCATGTTAAGCTCGGCGGTCAGCTCGGCGGTCATGGCGGTAAATGCGTCCAGAATGCGCACAATTTCAGCTTGTATTGCCAGCGATTTTTTTGGGTTATCTGGGCATGGGATGGGGATTTCCAGTGAGTCAATATTATTTGCCTTTAAATATCCTTGACCGGAATTGTTTTTTACTGCCTGAAAATAACTTTTCATTCTTGGTGAGTCAAAGAAATGCCAAAAGTACCTACTCATAATGACAGATTCATCTAGCCGAATCAGATACATATTCTGGCCATAAAACTCTAAGTCAGATTCCTTTACAACAGCAACTTCACCAATAGTACCAATCATGCTTATTAAAAAATCACCTGCAAGAATTGGTCTATTACGAGATAACTCAATATGATCTTCGCGAGAAATAAATTTAGTTTTATCGAAATTTATATGGCCACCTTTAATATTCTTTGATGTGATATATGGAATAGTCTCTGCTTCATTGAATTTTGGAGTTGCAGGCATGATCCAAAATTTATCTACCACTAATTGACCCAATGACTTCCACTCAACCTCAACCCCATCCAACAGCTTATCTAAATAGCTCAAATTACTCATACCTCAACCTCCTCACCTGCAATTTCCGCCACAATAACGTCAATATCACTGCGCAGCGCATTAAATTTCGTGTCTAACACCTTGCTCATTTTACGTCTCCCTGCAATTCGCGTTCTATCTGTTCAATACTGGGTAAGTTACTTTCCAGTACTTCGGGCAGGGCGCGGGTCAGTTCGTAGCTGGAGATACCGATGGGTTTGTCGACGCCGCGCAGAGCATATTCGGCCAACACGCGGTTGGGTTGCTGGCACAGGATCAGGCCGATGGTGGGTTGATCGGTTTCATGGCGGAGTTTGTCGTCCACGACGTTGCAGTAAAAATTGATTTTTCCGGCGTATTCGGGTTTGAAGTCGCCGCGTTTGAGCTCGATCACCACATAGCAACGCAGCTTTAGGTGATAGAACAACAAATCGATGTAAAAGTCCTGCTCGCCGATGTCCAAGTGGTATTGCCGTCCGACGAAAGCAAAGCCTTGGCCGAGCTCCAGCAAGAATTTTTCCAGATGGGCGACCAGGCCAGTTTCCAGTTCACGTTCGTGAAAATTCGACTCTAGAGTCAAAAAGTCAAACAGATACGGGTCTTTCAGTGTTTGCTGTACCAAGTCGGAGTCTGGAGCGGGCAGACGGCGGGCAAAATTGCTGATGGCCCGTCCTTGGCGATGGTGAGCGGCCGTTTCAATCTGCATCACAAGGATGTTGCGGCTCCAGCCATTATTGACAGCGGCTTGCATGTACCAGCGTCGAATCGGCAAATCTTTGACCTTGGCCATCAGTTCGGCGTGATGCCCCCAGGGAACAGCCTGCAGCAGTTCAGCCGGGAAAAGTGCCGCAGCTTGTGGCACTTCTGACATGACATCCGCTGGTGCCACAGTTTGTGGCATAAAGTTCAGCAGTGGATATTCGCGGTAGAAAGCCAGCATGCGTTTGATATTGCGTTCAGAAAATCCTTTCTCTTCGGGCAACGCATTGTGCAAGTCGCGTGCAAGGCGTGGAATCACGCCGGCACCCCAGCCTTCCTGCTGCTGACGACTGTTGATTAACTCGCCTATTTCCCAATATAGGCGGATCAACTCGGCATTGACCGCCAGCACGGCACGCGTCTGAGCGTGGCGAACGCGTTGTTTGATGTCGGTTAGCAACCCAGTATAGCCAATGGGTAAAGCCTGAGCCTTGTTACTCATCCTTCAAGCTCTCCATCTTCAATTTCCGCGCCTTCTATTTCCGCCACAATGGCATCAATATCACTGCGAAGCGCATCAATTTTAGCGACGGTGGTTTTTAGCTCGGCATTAAGCTCGTTAATATCCACTACTTCGCGGTTGTCTTTGGCTTCCACATAACTGCTCACCGATAGGTTGTAGCTATTAGCTGCGATAACATCCAAATCAACCGATTTAGCAAAATGCTCGACGTTTTCTTTGCTGGCAAACACCTTCATGATGTTTTCGATGTGTTCGTTGGTGAGGGTGTTGTTGTTGGTTTCTTTTTTAAACAGGCCGCTGGCATCGATAAACTGCGTTGTTGTATCGGCTTTGTGTTTAGACAGCACTAAAATATTCACCGCAATGGTGGTGCCAAAGAACAGATTAGGTGCTAATGAAATCACGGTTTCAACATAGTTGTTATCCACCAAGTACTGGCGGATTTTTTGCTCAGCACCGCTACGGTAAAAAATACCGGGGAAGCAAACAATGGCTGCACGACCTTTGCTTGATAGGTAACTCAGTGCATGCAGCACAAAGGCAAAATCGGCTTTTGATTTAGGCGCAAGTACGCCAGCGGGTGCAAAGCGGTCGTCGTTGATTAGAGTTGGGTCATCGCTACCAATCCATTTCACTGAATAAGGCGGGTTAGAAACAATCGCATCAAAGGGTTTGTCGTCTAAAAAGTGCGGTTCGATTAAGGTATCGCCCAACTGAATATTAAACTTGTCGTAGTTAATGTTGTGCAAAAACATATTCATCCGCGCCAAGTTGTAGGTGGTGTGGTTGAGCTCTTGGCCAAAAAAACCCTCTTCAATGATATGCGCATCGAAGTGCTTTTTGGCTTGTAACAGCAACGAGCCGGAGCCTGCTGCTGGGTCATAGATTTTATTGACGCTGGTTTGGCCGTACATGGCCAGCTGCGCGATGAGTTTTGAAACGTGCTGGGGCGTGAAAAATTCACCACCGGATTTACCCGCATTGGCGGCATAGTTTGAAATCAGGAACTCGTAGGCATCACCGAATAAATCAATTTGGTTGTCTTCAAAATTACCGAAGGTTAATCCTGCCACGCCTTTTAATACAGCGGCTAAGCGTTTGTTTTTTGCCTCTACCGTATTACCCAGACGGTTACTGGTGGTATCAAAATCCGCAAACAAGCCTTTGATGTCTTTCTCTGATTCGTAGCCATTGGCTGAGTTTTCGATTGCAGCAAAAATAGCTGCCAAATCGGTATTTAAATTTTCGTTTTTGTGCGCATTGGCCGCCACATTACTAAACAACTGGCTTGGGTACAGAAAATAGCCTTTGGTCTTAATGGCATCTTCTTTAGCCAACTTGATGTTTTCATCATCGTCAGACATGGCCGCATAATTAACGCTCTCATCACCACCAGTGATGTAAAGTTCAAAGTTCTCACTAATAAAGCGGTAGAACAGCGTACCGAGTACATATTGTTTAAAATCCCAGCCATCCACTGAGCCTCGAACATCGTTGGCAATCGCCCATATTTGGCGTTGAAGTTCGGCACGTTGTTGTAAACTTGTCATTATTTAAATTCCTGATTTTAATTCGTCATCATTCGTTTATCGGTTGCGCAACATTCACTGTCGTCGAACATCATTCGTTAAACCCTGGAGCTAAATTCAAATTTGCCACCCCATAAAGTGCCTGGCTGTTACGCAACCAAAGCTGATACTCAAAGCCCATTAACGAGTGTTCCGTAGAACAATCCACATGCCATTGGCGTAGCAAATATCCAGCGGTTGCCGCCCTGATCTCAACTCTTAAAACGCCATTTTTCATGCCATAGTCCAGCTCTATCGCTTCGCTGTGCTCTATGCGTGGGTGCGGCACTAATTCAAGCTCTACAAAGCGATTCCATTGGCGGTCTTGGGTTTCTAGTTCAGCCTCAGATAGCTTGGAATCTTCAAGCACAACCGCTGCTTTAATTCGGGTCAGTACAAAATCTCGGAATTCATTATGCTTGCGGTCAAAACCACGAACGTGCCAACGCAGGCCATTGTCCACCAGCGTATGCGGCACAATTTCACGCGTGGTTTCACCGCTCGATAACGATACATAGGTAATGCTCAAGGCTTTGCCTTTGTGGATGGCCTTGGTGACCTTCGCTACTATCGATAAACTCGGCTTGTTTAAGTGATAAGGCGCTTCACACGCAAGAGGTGGTTTTACCTTGCCAGTAAAGCCATCGCCGTACCCTTGGCTAATCGTCGCCAGCGTTCTCACAACGTCGTAGTCGAACAAGGGCTCAAATGCTTCACCGCGTTTATGCAACCTGAGCTTTTGGTCATACTCAATGTTGCTTGGCGCGAGCTCTCGGTATAGGGTGAAGTCTTTGGTTGCCTGCGTGGCGGCGATGCTGAAGCGATCGACTAAATCCGCCCGTACCGCTTCACCCTTAAACAATAAGGTGAAATCGATGTGGGCAATGCGATCCCTGGTTGCTTGTGGCAACTGCGCTATCTGCGAAAGCCTGTCTGGCTTTCCTTTCGCGCCTTCTTTAGCGAGTGAACTCGCCACTACCGTTTGTTTCAGACCATCATTTGTCATGCGTCTTGTTTATCCAATTCCACCAGATTCTTAAAACTCTGTTTATAAAGTAAAGACCGACATCGCGTAATCACATTGAAAAGCATCACTCAATACTGCTTTTCATCCGCAATGACTAATCAACCTCTCATGGCTGAAGCTGGACAGATGGCCATGAAACATTGAATAGGTTTTAACCTAATTAATTTTATTAGGTATCATCCTATCATAAATTATTTTGTAGGGAAGAGTAAAAAATAACCCTGCCCCCATTCCCATGAGTTTTTTAGCAAGCCTTAGAAATGAGAGCAACCAAAGCAAACTTTCTACCACTCAAAAACCTTAAATAGTCCATCACTTTTTAGTGTACACCCAAAAAAATAAGGTATATATTATTTTAAAACCCTCTAGGATTAACGATATGGACGCGGAAAAAACCACACAAACTTTTCAAGATTTGAAATTAGGTGCTGATGCTTACATTAAACGTAGAAATCAACGGTTGTTGGCTAATCATCGTAAAGAGCTTCGTAATTTTACGCGTGCTGAAGCGACAGCATATTTAGATATTGATTCTAAAACCTTAGATAAATATGTCGCTAATGCGGGCATAGACCCAAGGCGCCACGCTGACTCTCAATGGTCTATAGACATTGAGGAAATGTATATAGTACGTGCACTACTACCTGAAAATTTAAGAAAAGAACCCTTGTTCCATCGCTTACCGTCACAAAAAACACAAGTGATAGTGATTCAAAATCAAAAAGGTGGCGTTGGGAAAACCGTTTCAGCAGCGACAATAGCTTCTGGGTTAGCTGCCGAGTTTCATCAAGAATACCGTATTGGCTTAATCGATATGGATGGTCAAGCGACCCTATCTATGTATTACGCCCCAGAAGCCGAGAAAGAAGGTTGTTTGTCTGTTGGCGATTTAATCATGCAAAACTATGACTTAGAGGAGGGTGAGACTTTTCCTCAAGTCGTTTCTGAAGCCTTTTTGCAAACGACAATTCCAAATTTAAGAATTCTCCCAGCATCACAATCAGATAGAGCCATTGAAGGCTGGTTTCATGAGCAGGTTTTTAGTCATAAACTTCCTTCTCCGTATTCTATCTTAAGTGAAGTGATTGATACTGTTCGTGATGAGTTTGATATTATTTTAATCGATACTCCACCTTCGTTAGGTTATGCCACTTACAATGCCTACTTTGCGGCAACTAGTGTCGTTTTTCCTTTATCTATCACGGAAAACGATATTGATGCGACATGCTCTTATTTTAGTTATATCCCCCAAGTTTGGGCTTTATTGGCTAATGCTAATCATTCCGGCTACGACTTTATGAAAATTCTTCTTACTAATCACCGAGACGGTTCAACAACGAGTGAATTGATGAACAGCTTGTATGATCACTTTGCACCTTATCTTTATTCTAAAGAGTTCAAACACAGCGAAGCTATCCGCCAAGCATCCTCACTGCTTTCAACGGTTTTTGATATGTCTAAAAGTGAATATCCAAAAAGTAAGGGGACTTTCCAAAGCGCTCAACAAAACAGTTATGAAGTTACCAGTCAGATTCTAAGAGATATCGTCAATGTATGGCGTGAGGAGCAAAAATAATGGCAAAAAAAAGAGGCGCAAGTCCACTAGGCAATACACCCGGTTCAGCTGAAGCGCAAGCTGTAGCAGCTAAAGCTAATATTGAAAGCCTTACTCGCCAACTTTCCTCTGAGCTAACTAAAGCTGGTGAGAATACAGCCCATTACCTTCAAAATATATTCGGTATTGAATCTGTTGGTAACAGCGTAGCATGGCAATTAGAGTCAGGCGCTCAGGCAATATTTAACGAAGTAACTCTGTCATACGAACAAGTTCGTGATAAAACCTGCGTCACCTTTGAAGTGAATGGCCGTGATCAGTCTCTTTTGACTAAAGATTCATTATCCGACCTCGCCTCTCTTGAGTTTCAGCAATTTTACCCTGCCGTTGGTCGGGAAATAGATGGCAAAATAGATGTGCTTGACGGTTCACGCCGCCGCGCTTGGGTACTATTGCAACAAGGTCACATCAAAGAGTTTCGCATCTTAGTCACACAGGATGCCCTGTCCTATGCTGATGCCAAAGCATTGGCTAAACAATTACAAACAGCAAAAGAACATAATCAGCGTGAAATTGGTTTGCAATGTAAAGCGATTATGGACAGTGGTAATTACACTCAAGAAGATGTAGCCAAGATCACCGGGATCAGCAGACCTGCTGTCAGTAAAGCACTAAAAGCTGCCAGTATTGATCAAGCGCTTATTTCGTTATTTCCAGATGTAAACCTTTTATCGCATCCCGATTACTCGGTACTTGATAAGGTGATGAAGTTAATCGGGAAAGATAAATCCGAACTATCAGATTTTATTAAAGAAATACAAAAAATCACTGTCAATGTTCAGCCTGAACAAACTCATGATGACGTTAAGAATCTACTTTTATCCAAAATAAAATCTGAGCTAAAGATTGCCCAAAATAAACAAGATAAAGAAAGTGCTTCAGTCACACCATTAGCCACTTTCAAGAGTAAAGGCGTTTACGCTCGTAAACGAGTTAAAGGACGAAACTTCTCTTATGAATTTGGCCGTTTACCCAACGATATACAAAGACAGTTAGATAAAGCAATCGCTGAAGTATTAGAAGCGGTGGACAATTCATGACTTTTCACCACCCGAAAGTTTATGACGACGTTGCTAATTGATAAGAAATTGCTCACTGGCTGACTTAAAATAATCAACCAACAAACTCACGCACGACTATCGCTCGTGAGTTTGTTGAAATGATAAGCGGCGATTAACGAGGAATGAAAGGAAAAACAAATCCGACACTGTATTGAGTTTAGCGGCAAATAGAATAAAAACCTTAGCAATATTCCTGCCTTCTTTCATAACCTTATATCACATAAGGCAAAGAGAATGCCTTTCTCTCTCCATTCAACATACTAGCCGCTTCACCTATCATTTTGCCTAATACCTCACGTTATGTGTCAATCAACCATTAAGATGAACATTATAAATATAATGAAATCAATACATTAATTCAAAACCAAACTTCTATTCCAATTTTATTCTCTTATTTCATCGTGAATATGCGCATTTAGTGACTGTATTTAAATCTAGAAAAGTAAAGCTTGTACAAATAATGACGATTCTCACAATCCCTCTTTTTTCAGGAGGTATTATTTTTTATCTCTCCTAAAGTTTTGCTGTCTTTTTAGACAAAATACATTTTTTCTTACATTTTAAGATTTCAAACTTAAGGGAAGAACATGAAATTCAACAAGAGTTTGTCTGCCGGACTCATGTTATTCGGGAGCTTAATCGGGGGAACGCAAAGCTATGCTCAAACCGTTCCAAAGACAACATTCGTCCACTTATTTGAATGGAGTTGGCAAGATATTGCTCAGGAATGTGAAGAGTTCCTAGGGCCTAAAGGGTTTGCTGCGGTACAAGTCTCCCCTCCTCAGAAAAGTGTCGATAACCCGGCTTGGTGGTCTCGCTACCAACCCGTTAGTTATGCTTTTGAAGGCCGTAGTGGTAACCGTGCACAATTTGCGGATATGGTGCAACGTTGTAAAAACGTAGGGGTAGACATTTATGTGGATGCCGTCATTAACCATATGGCGGCATGGAATCGCAACTTCCCTGAAGTTCCATATGGAGTTAATGACTTTAATAGCTGCACCAGTGACATCAACTATTCTAATCGCTGGTCAGTACAAAATTGTGATCTTGTCGGACTTAACGATCTCAAAACCAGTTCTGAGTATGTTCGCCAAAAAATTGCAGACTACATGAATGATGCGATCAGTATGGGGGTCGCTGGGTTTCGTATTGATGCGGCGAAACATATGCCAGCCGAAGATATCGCGGCAATAAAGAGTAAGTTACATGGCACCCCTTATATTTTCCAAGAAGTGATCGGTGCCGAGAATGAACCCGTTAAGCCTGCGGAATATACCTATATTGGTGATGTTACTGAGTTCTTCTTTGCTCGCACCCTAGGACCTAAGTTTAAGCACGGGGGAATTAAAGACTTACAAGGTATTGGTTCTTGGAATGGTTGGCTAAGCAGCAGCGATGCCGTGACTTTTGTAACCAACCATGATGAAGAACGCCATAACCCAGGGCAAGTACTCAGCCATCAAGACTTTGGTAACCTCTACTTCCTCGGTAACGTTTTTACTTTGGCCTATCCTTATGGGTATCCCAAAGTCATGTCAGGCTACTACTTCAATGATTTTGATGCAGGCCCTCCCGCAACAGGTATACATACGGGGAACGCCTGTGGTTTTGATGGAGGAGACTGGGTTTGTGAACACCGCTGGCGCGGCGTAGCCAATATGGTGGCTTTTCGTAATCACACCGCAGCAGAATGGCGCGTAACCAACTGGTGGGATGATGGCTATAACCAAGTCGCCTTTGGCCGTGGTGGGCTAGGTTTTGTTGTCATTAACCGAGACGACAACAAAGGCATCAACCAAGGTTTTGCTACCGGAATGCCAGCGGGTGAATATTGCGACATCATCAGTGGTGACTTTAACTCACAAACGGGAACATGTAGTGGCACCACCATCAGTGTAGACAGTTCAGGTTATGCCCATTTCACCGTGGCTTCTCATAATGCGGCGGCCATTCATGTCGGAGCAAAAGTAGGACAAACCTGCACCGATTGTGATGATGGTGAGAAAAAACCGGCTACGCCTGTTACGGCAACCAACCTCTGCTACGACAATGCCGCTAATCACACTTCACCAACACTCCACTACTGGGGAGCACAACCAGCAGGCTCACTCACAAACGCCACTTGGCCTGGCGTTACCATGACGGCAAATGGTGATTTCTATTGCCATGATGTTGAAACTGAGCTTTCAAGTGTGAATGTGATTTTTTCAAATCAAGGTGCCAATAAGAGTAACGATCTCACCACCACTACTGGAACGTGTTATAGCGATGGTAGCTGGAAATCTTTAGCCGACTGTGGGTTTACCCTAATCACAGAGAACGATGAGGATGAAGGTAACGCCACCCAAATCTGTTATGGCAATGAGCAAGGATTCTCTCAGCCTTACCTCTATTTCTGGAATGTGGCGGCCGCAACCCCCATTGCTAACGCAACTTGGCCTGGGCAAGCAATGACCCAACAAAATGGTCAATACTGTTATGACTTTGGTACTAACCTCAATAGTTTGAAAGTCATTTTCAGTGATCAAGGCAGCCGCCAAACCCTCGATATGGAGGTGTCAGCACCAAACCTTTGCTATGCCAATGGTGAATGGAAAGAGCTGTCTCAGTGCACCAGCAACACGAATGGTGGAAATGAAACTTGGTACTTCCGAGGTACAGCAAACGGGTGGGGATTAACACTGCTGGATTACAATGAGCAAACTGGCCTTTACACAACAACCCAAACCTTCAGTGGTGAAGAGTCACCCGCAAGGTTTAAAATTGATGATGGTTCGTGGACAGAATCCTACCCAAGTATGGATTATCAAGTCGGCGACTACGCCACCTATCAGATTCATTTCAATAGCAGTACAAAAGCCGTCAGTGTGACACAGCACTAATCACCTTATCGGTACAGTCTTGAGGCTGTACCGAGGCTTTGTTGCTTAATTCAGAGAAAAGGCATACCAGCCCATAATGCTTCATTTTTAAACAACATACTGAGTTTCAGGCATACCTAGCCCCGTAAGCTTGTTCAGCGCTTTGATCATTGCGTAAGTCTCGCCAACCTGAGCGTTGTAATTTCTTAGGCTTAATTTCCCACCTAACAACTGTTTCACTCGATGCATGGCTGTCTCTGATAGAGAGCGCTTATGATAACCATACCGCTTTTTCCACTTTTTGTTTGAGCCGTAGAGCTTCTGACAACCTACCGCCAAATTGCGAGGATGTCCTTGCTCCCAGAAAGCTGCCCCTTCTCGTGGCGGGATGAGCGGAACTGCTCGCTTGATTCGTATAGCTTCATGGCAGCTTCTTGTGTCATAAGCTCCATCACCTGATACTTCAATGATTTTACGACGTGTCTGCTTAAGTAAGTTGGGAAGCACTTCAGCATCGGTTACGTTAGAGAAACTCAGTTCTGCTGCGACTATTTCGTGAGTGCTGGCATCTACTGCAATATGCAGTTTACGCCAAACTCTACGCTTCCCGTCAGTACCATGCTTCTTAACCTTCCATTCACCTTCGCCATAAACCTTGAGACCAGTGGAATCAATGGCTAGATGTTGTATCGCTCCTCTGGTTTTAGTTTTAAATGAAACATCAACTTCCTTAGCTCGACGACTTATGCAGGTGTAATGCGGACAAAATAGCGGGATATTAGCCAGTTTAAATACTGAGTCTATAAATCCTTGCAGCGCTCTCAATGGCATAGAGAATACTCGTTTCACCATTAATGCAGTCGTAATGGCTAAATCACTGAATTGGCGTGGTCTACCACGCTTGCCTTGTTTGCTTTGCTTCCACTCAGCTATCGCTTCCTCATCAACCCAAAAGGTCAGTGAACCACGATTAATTAAGGCTTTATTGTACTGCTTCCAGTTGGTTGTTTTGTAACGAGGTTTAGGCATTAGGCTACGACGATTAATGGATGTAGCCGATCAGATCGTAGCTTCTTGATTTAGTTCCATCGATTTAAGCAACAAAGCCGCTCATACCTTACAGCCGGTAACTCACTATGCTATAAATCATCTAATGTTACTTTCAATCGAGGAGCGAGCCATGGGCCGTAAACCACTTTCAGAAAAAGAACTGCTTGAGGGTATTACACCCAAAACAACACACGCTGATGAACTCGCGACTACAAATGAAAAAGATTGGGGATCTTATTCTGAAGATACGGATAAAGCAGAAAGCGATTTTCTTGTTCAAAGAGACGATGCTCTTAACAACACCCGAATGGAAAAAATGCTAAAAATGGCTGAACGCTTTAACAAAAGCGGGAGTGTCGATAGGGAAACTCTCATGAAAGTTAAAGGACTTACTGAATCGGAAATACTGTCAGAAAACGAGTACAGGATGGTTTTAAAGAGGATTGAAACCATATTCGATGCTGAACCAGGCACACCCGAAGGTGACGAACTTGAAAAGCTAGTGACCTGGGTGGAAGCGTATGAAGAAGAGCACTACCCATTTTAAGCTAGTTAGCCCTCTGCTGACTCATCTTTGCCCTAAAGTTTCTTAGAGCAATTTGTTGCGACTCACTATGAACGTAGAAAATTTGAAGGAAGATATCTTAGCTTTTCTAACATTAAGATACGACAAGAGCCACTAGAAGTGGCTCTATTACGCGCTACCTGCGGTCAATACTCTATGAGCGTAAGAGAACAGGGCTATTTGAATTCATCTATCTACAAGTGGAGCCGAAGCCGCGTTTCTTATAGCAAGCATTAGAAGTATATGCTTGCTATCTATCGAATTCAAATTAGTTGTTCATAATCGGTGACTGTAGAGGTATCGTTGTTTAGAAATAGGTTTTAGCGCGGGTTTATCGTGAGCTTACGGCAGCATAGCTCAACTTAACTCGCCAGCTCTGGTTTACTAAGTGCTTATCCAATATAAGGAAGGCACCATGCAAAACCAGAAAAACCTGATTCAGGCCACTGCTGACTTTGAGCA
>NZ_VHSI01000029.1:0-10408 GCF_013048705.1 Vibrio sp. A11
CAGTAGCAACAAGGTATGATAAATTAGCCCGGAATTATGCAAGTACACTGGCCTTGGCTTGCTGCCTTATATGGCTGCCAATGTGGGTTGGCTGAATTATAAACAGCAAAGATCAACAGGCCCTAGTAAATACTTCTTGTGAAGTCACGTTTTCAGATTGGAAAACGTTGGCAAAATTTTCTTTTGCTAGTTGATTAAACGCTGCTTTATCAGAGGCTTGAATTCCCCAAACTTCAGAAAGTGTTGCTAGTGTTTCGCCTTCGCCACGTGCGATATCACGTGCAAGGTTGTCAAGGTTACCATCGATAAATAGCGCAAGTTTTTGTGCAGAATTAATGGTGCCAGTGCCATCACACCCTAGTGTACCAAAAGTGATACCGAAGGTTTGGTTACCAGAAGTACCGTTGGTGGTTGCACCAAGTACTTTAAACACTTTACCTTCCTTACCATCAAAGATCATAGTGCCGACACCACAACCAATATCAGAGTCTGCCATTACTGCGTTAGAAAAAGGGAGTGCTACAAGAGCGGCCACTGCGAATAGTTTTTTCATGTTTTTATATCCTTAAGATTATCGTTTTAATATCAAAATATCCCAAAGCGCTTTACCTATTTAAATCGCGCATGAGTGATGACTCAGTGAGCTGATAATAAACGGTGCGTATTATGGGATTGATTGACGGGACTTATAAATATATGAAATTGACTGCATTTTCAATCGAAAGTTACGAATGACTCTCAAAAAGTGGGTGTTTTGTGTGATCTTTGTTCAGTATTAAGCCTGTTTATAAAATGAGGATGTCTATTTTTTAATTACCTTCATAGTATCTGAGAATAACGTCATAGATTCTTCAATCTCATCATTATTGCTCTGCCTAATTGGATTTGGTTATGGTTGTCACTGATTGTTTGCTAAATTTAATGTTAGCGATTTATGGTGTTGAGTAGAAACGTTTTAATGAGAGCCTAATTGCCTATTAAACTGCACAGTTTGTAAAAGAAATACTTGCCAAACGTGTGCTTTCGGCACATATTCATTGGCAGCGAGCTAGCCATTTAGGTTAGACTAAGCAGCCATGCTGCATCTTTAATATGATAAAGTGCAGAGCGAATAGATAAGTGTGGAGATACAAGTTTGATCAATGTTTTCCTTGTAGATGATCACGAGCTGGTTCGCACAGGGATACGACGTATTATTGAAGACGTCCGTGGAATGAACGTAGTAGGGGAAGCGGATAGCGGTGAAGATGCAGTAAAATGGTGTCGTAGTAATAACACTGATATTGTATTAATGGATATGAATATGCCCGGTATTGGTGGATTGGAAGCCACTAAGAAGATTTTACGTTTTAATCCAGACGTAAAAATCATTGTGCTCACTATTCATACTGAGAATCCGTTCCCAACCAAAGTGATGCAAGCTGGTGCTGCTGGTTATTTGACCAAAGGTGCCGCGCCCGATGAAATGGTGAACGCTATTCGTATTGTGAATAGTGGCCAGCGATATATTTCTCCTGAAATCGCTCAGCAAATGGCATTAAGCCAGTTTTCACCCGCCTCTGAAAATCCGTTTGCTGGTCTATCAGAACGTGAGCTACAAATCATGATGATGATCACTAAAGGCCAAAAAGTAACCGATATTTCTGAGCAACTCAATCTTAGTCCAAAGACAGTCAATAGCTATCGTTATCGTTTGTTTGCCAAGCTAGATATTAACGGAGATGTTGAGTTAACCCATTTAGCCATTCGACATGGGATGCTCGATACAGAGAAGTTGTAGTGGCTGATTTCGATTCTGCTTCCTTTTTAAAAAATGTCACCCATCAGCCCGGTGTGTACCGTATGTATAACACTGAGGCTGAGGTGATTTATGTTGGTAAAGCCAAAGATCTTAAAAAGCGACTGTCTAGCTATTTTCGTAGTAAAGTTGATAGTGAAAAGACCCGAGCTTTAGTCAGTCATATCAATAAAATTGACGTCACGGTTACTCATACTGAAACCGAAGCGTTGATCCTCGAACATAACTACATCAAGCAGTATTTACCTAAATACAATGTGTTGCTGCGGGATGATAAATCTTATCCTTATATCTTCATCAGTGCGCACAAGCATCCTCGTCTCTCTGCGCATCGCGGTGCAAAAAAACGCAAAGGTGAGTATTTTGGCCCTTATCCAGATTCTGGTGCGGTGCGAGAAACGTTGCACCTGATTCAAAAAATATTCCCAGTGCGGCAATGTGAAGATACCGTGTACAGCAATCGTGTTCGCCCTTGCTTAATGTATCAAATCGGTCGTTGTGCGGCTCCTTGTGTGAGTAGCCTTATTTCTGATGCAGATTATGCCGAGTTAGTGAACTGTGTACGGCTGTTCTTGCAAGGAAAAGATAAGCAAGTTTTGGAAGTGTTGGTTCGAAAAATGGAGACGGCTAGTCAGGCGTTACGTTTTGAAGATGCAGCAAAGTTTCGTGACCAAATTCAAGCGATTCGCCGTGTGCAGGAGCAGCAGTTTGTAGCAGAAGATTCACAAGATGATCTGGACGTGCTTGGTTTTGCGCAAGAGAAAGGGTTGGCCTGTATCCATATTTTGATGATCCGCCAAGGTAAAGTTTTGGGGAGTCGGAGCTTTTTTCCAAAAATCCCAGCCAATACCGAGTCGCAAGAAGTCTTCGAAAGTTTTTTAAGTCAATACTATCTCAATCATACTGATAGCCGAGTGGTTCCCAGTCGGATCATCCTTAATCAGGGATTACTAAAAGAGACTAAATCATTACAGCAGGCATTGAGTGAATTAGCTGGGCATAACGTTCATTTTCATGTCAGTCCGACTGGTACTCGTGGCCAATACTTGAAGTTATCAAATACCAATGCATTGAGCGCGATGACCAGTAAGCTTAATCACAAGATGACCATTCAGCAGCGTGTTAATGAGCTGCAGCGTGTATTAGGTATAGAGAATATAGCTCGTATGGAATGTTTTGATATCTCTCATACTATGGGAGAAAGTACCGTTGCCTCTTGTGTGGTGTTTAATCAAGAAGGACCACTCAAAGCGGAATATCGTCGTTATAATATCACTGGAATTACTGGTGGCGATGATTATGCAGCCATGGCTCAAGCTTTAGAGCGTCGATATGCCAAACAATTGGATGTGGATAAAATACCAGATGTAATATTTATTGATGGTGGCAAAGGTCAACTCAATCGCGCGCTACAGATCATTACTCAATGTTGGCAAGATTGGCCTAAGCGACCACAGTTGATTGGTATCGCGAAAGGAATTAGTCGTAAACCTGGCCTTGAAACATTAATCACCACCGAGGGAGACGAGTTTCATTTATCTAGCGATGCGCCTGCATTGCACCTTATCCAACATATTCGTGATGAAAGCCATAATCACGCTATTACCGGACATCGTGCTAAACGAGGTAAAACTCGACGCACCAGTACGTTAGAAGGGATTGAAGGCGTGGGGCCTAAACGTCGGCAAGCTTTATTGAAATACATGGGGGGCTTGCAAGAAATTAAGCGTGCGACTGTTGAAGAAATCGCCAAGGTGCCGGGTATTAGTCACTCTTTAGCAGAAATTATTTATCAAGCATTGAAACCATAGTCAAAATGCAGCACCATTAACGCGCCATTGATCAGAGCCTACTATTATGCGTTTAAATATTCCTAACATCTTGTCGTTGTTGCGACTTTTTCTCATCCCTGTCTTCATCGTTGTTTTTTATTTGCCTTATAGTTGGTCTCCCTTTGCGGCTGCCATGATTTTTTTTGTGGCTGGTTTTACCGATTGGCTAGATGGCATGTTGGCGAGAAAGCTTGGCCAAACGTCGCGTTTTGGTGCGTTTATTGATCCGGTTGCTGACAAGGTTCTTGTCGCTACTGCGCTGATTTTGATCACCGAGTATTATCATTCAATATGGATAACCATCCCCGCGGTGACCATGATTGGTCGAGAAATTATTATTTCAGCATTAAGAGAATGGATGGCTGAAATCGGTAAGCGCGCTAGTGTGGCTGTTTCTTGGATTGGTAAAGTAAAGACCGTTAGCCAAATGTTTGCATTGTGGATTTTGATCTGGCGTTACGATCAATGGATGGTTTGGTTAGGATTTATAGCTCTGTATGTCGCGACTATTTTAACGTATTGGTCTATGGCACAATACTTAGCAGCGGCGAAAAATGATTTGCTAAATGAAGAACATCATTAGAAAAGCGGGCATCGGCCCGTTTTTCTATTTTTAAACACCGCCGATCTGGATGTCGATTGGGCTTGGCTGCGATTATTTTTTAATAACGTGTTTTTTGTTGATTAATGATCGTCGCTTATTGTTCGATAAAGAGTAATCAAAAGCCGAGTAAAAATGGATTTTTGCTCGTTATGTTCTGGATAAATAGAGACTTTTTGCTAAAAAAATAAACAAAAAAACCATTTTTGAATGCAAAGTAATCAAACGATTCAAAAAGCAAAAAAATTCTATTGACTGATCGCATCGAATCCGTAGAATGCATCCCGTACTCAAGAGCAACGCGATAAAGAAGCAAGCGGTTTGAGTTTCGAAGGCGCGTTGGCAGAGTGGCCATGCAGCGGATTGCAAATCCGTGAACCTCGGTTCGACTCCGGGACGCGCCTCCATTGCGACACTAGCTCAGTTGGTAGAGCGCAACCTTGCCAAGGTTGAGGTCACGAGTTCGAACCTCGTGTGTCGCTCCAGATTATATCAGTATGGCGAAAGCGGTGCTGAGATTAAAAAATTAGTGTGCCCTGGTGGTGAAATTGGTAGACACAAGGGATTTAAAATCCCTCGACTTTCGAGTCGTGCCGGTTCAAGTCCGGCCCGGGGCACCATTTATAAAGAGCAACGTGATAACGTCACTTGCTTAATGCGACACTAGCTCAGTTGGTAGAGCGCAACCTTGCCAAGGTTGAGGTCACGAGTTCGAACCTCGTGTGTCGCTCCAAAACAAAAAAGCCCAGCCAAAAATGGTTGGGCTTTTTTTATGTTAACTGTTTTCTGTTGAAAAAGACTTACGTTTTAATAGATAGCATCATATCCAGATTTGCTGATGTCCGATTGATTGAACTATAGCCTAGGAAACCTATTCAATACTGGAGTACACAAGCAGTGACTAAGAGACCAGTAGTGAGTAGCCAATATCTTGTTTGTCTTTGATATCTTGTTTAAAAAACTGATAGCAGAATTCACGAAACCAGCGATGTTCAAGTGAGTGATGGTGTTTTGCATGCCAAAGTAAGTAATAATCGTGCTGAGGCAGCTCATAAGGCGTAGGAAAAAGGGTCATTGGGTGCCCTTGGGCATATTGAGCGGCGATATGTAATGGTAACGTAACCAAGCAGTCGGTACCAATCATGGTTTCAATGGCAAGACGAATTGAAGGTAACGTGGCAAAGATCCGACGTTTTTTTCGATAGCGTTGAAATAACGTATCAACTTGTAAGCTTTCCGTATGAAGTCCACTGACTAAAATATGCTTTGCTCGAAAGTAGTCATCAAGTGTGAGTGTTGTATTCTGCTCGATACGCTGTGACCAACGACAGACGACATACTGATCACTGGCTAATTTTTTACCATGTAAGTTTTCAGGAACAATAACAGATAATGTGGCGAGTAAATCTACTTGGCTTTCGGCTAACTCGCTGAGTGCACGATCTTGCCATAGTGTTGTATTGAGTCTAGCTCTGGGGGCTTGCTGATGAAATTCTCGGCAAAGTTGGGGCAGAATATCTGGTGAAATAAAATGATTGAGCGCGAGATTAAATGGCCGCTGAATTTTATGCACTTCACAATCGGCAGGTTGATAAAGTTGTTCCAGTTGTGTAAATACGGAGGGGAGAAGTGCCAGTAATGATTCTCCCCGTTTGGTTAATATAAATTGCTGTCCTTGCCTGATAAGTAACGGATCCTGAAACTCTTCGCGCAGTTGTTTAAGCGTTTTGCTGATAGCGGGTTGAGTAACGTTCAGTTTTTTAGCTGCATCAGTGAGATTTTTGGTCTCTAATAGGGCATATAGGGTCGGCAGCAATTTGTAGTTATGCATAGTATCCTGATTATAACTTTTTCATCATCCAAACATCACAGCCACCATGTTCAGTACCTTCGAGAGGTTTTGATAGGTGCTCAAAACCTAATCGTTCATACAATGCGATAGCTGAAGACATACTAGAAAGGGTATCAAGATAACAGTACTGAAACCCTTGAGATTTAGCAAATTCTAGACAGCGTTCGGCGATGATTCTTCCGCCGCCGTGACCCCGGCTTTTGGCTAGTAAGAACAACTTTTTTAATTCGCAAACACTCCTACTATCTTGAAATGGTGCTATTCCACCCCCTCCAACAATATCATTATCCAACAGGGCAACAAGATATAGACTATGTCTATCCTGAGTGTAGTACTTACTCATAGTTAAAACTTCTTCATCAGCAGGTCCAAAACCTTCGCCGACCGCACCAAATTCAGCACCGACTTGTTTAATAATTTGGCAAATTGAGGCATCGTGTTCTGCTTCAATGGGTAAAATTGTTAATGGCATTATCAACCTCTGGTTATAATCTTTGTGGGTCTAACCATAACGGGCAGCGTCATTTGAACAAAATCAATTTATGACAAAATCACTATAACTAAAAGTTATTTTGCAACTGCCTAACTTGATGAGTTAGCGATGAATAAACACGCAAAAAATGAAGGAAATGTGATTTCAATTTGGCTTTGACAGCGGCTTTCGTTACTATGTACAGCTTACTAAAAACCCCAAGAATCCCTTAATTCCCTCACGGGTGCCTTAAGGAAACTGCGCATCAGCAGACGAGGAAACAATGCAACATCTACAACAGATTATTGCTAACGCGACAGCAGCTATTAATGCTGCGGAGTCGTTAGTTGCACTGGATGAAGTGCGTGTTCATTATCTGGGCAAAAAGGGTGAGCTAACGGCTCAACTGCAAAGCCTAGGTAAATTACCACCAGAAGAGCGTCGTACCGCAGGTCAAGAGATCAACGTTGCCAAAGAAACCGTACAAAAAGCGATTTCACTGCGTAAAGATGCTTTACAACGCGCCGAATTAGAAGCGAAGTTGGCGGCTGAAACGATTGACGTGACTTTACCTGGTCGCCGTATTGATAATGGTGGTTTACACCCAGTCACTCGCACGATTGAACGCATCGAAAACTTTTTTGGTGAATTAGGCTTTAGCGTTGAGTCTGGCCCTGAGGTTGAAGATGCCTTCCATAACTTTGATGCGTTAAATATTGCTGCCGATCATCCGGCGCGTACCGATCACGATACCTTCTTTTTTAATCCTGATTTAATGCTGCGTACTCACACTTCTGGCGTACAGATCCGCACGATGGAAAACGGTAAACCACCGTTCCGCTTTATTGCTCCAGGTCGTGTGTATCGTAATGATTATGATCAGACTCATACGCCAATGTTCCATCAAGTCGAAGGCATGTTGGTCGATGAAAAGGTTAACTTTGCTCAACTTAAAGGCATTTTACACGATTTTCTATGCAACTTCTTTGAAGAAGAAGTTGAGGTGCGTTTCCGTCCATCTTATTTTCCTTTTACCGAGCCCTCCGCTGAAGTGGATGTGAAAGGTAAGAACGGTAAATGGTTAGAAGTACTGGGTTGCGGTATGGTTCATCCTAATGTATTGCGCAGTGTCGGTATTGACCCTGAGCAGTACTCAGGTTTTGCCTTTGGTATGGGAGTAGAGCGTTTAACGATGTTGCGTTATGGCGTGAACGATCTACGTTCGTTTTTCGAAAACGACCTGCGTTTCCTTAAACAATTCAAGTAATCCAGAGGCTTATCACTATGAAATTTAGCGAATCTTGGCTTCGTGAGTGGGTAAACCCTGCGGTTAGCACTGACGAATTGACTCATCAAATTACTATGGCAGGGTTAGAAGTCGATGACGTTCTCCCTGTTGCTGGCGTGTTTAACGGTGTTAAAGTTGGCCAAGTGGTTGAATGTGGTCAACATCCTGACGCTGATAAACTGCGTATCACTAAAGTCGATGTCGGTGAAGACGAATTACTCGATATCGTTTGTGGCGCAGCCAACTGCCGTCAAGGCTTGAAAGTCGCGGTTGCTACCGTTGGTGCTGTACTGCCTGGCGATTTCAAAATTAAGAAAGCCAAATTACGTGGCCAGCCTTCTCACGGCATGTTGTGTTCATTCTCAGAGTTAGGGATTGACATTGAATCAGACGGGATTATGGAATTAGCGCAAGATGCGCCGATTGGCTGTGATTTTCGTGAGTTTTTAGGTCTTAATGATGTCACTATCGATGTCGACCTTACGGCTAACCGTGCTGATTGTTTCAGCTTGCGTGGATTGGCGCGTGAAGTTGGCGTACTTAACCGTCTGGATATTATTGAGCCATCGGTTGCTCCTGTAGCGGCGTCAATTAACGATACCCTAACGATTGATATCCAAGCACCTGCGGCTTGTCCGCGTTATCTTGGGCGAATTGTCAAAAACGTTAATGTGAACGCCGCCACTCCATTATGGATGCAGGAAAAGTTACGCCGTTGCGGTATTCGTTCGATCGATCCGATTGTCGACATCACTAACTATGTGATGCTAGAGCAAGGCCAGCCAATGCATGCGTTTGATTTGGCAAAGATTGAGGGCGGTATTGTGGTACGTCTTGCCGAGCAAGATGAAAAGCTAACTCTTCTCGATGGCACAGAAGCGACGCTCAATCCTGATACCTTATTGATTGCTGACCATAACAAACCACTGGCGATTGCCGGTGTATTTGGTGGTGAGCATTCTGGGGTAAGTTCAAGCACGCAAGATGTGTTATTAGAGTCGGCTTTCTTCGCGCCAGATCATATCCGCGGTCGTGCTCGTCGTTATGGATTACATACTGATTCGTCGATGCGCTTTGAACGTGGTGTAGACTACGAGTTACAGCAAGCGGCTCTTGAGCGTGCTACCCAACTATTGATTGATATTTGTGGTGGTCAAGCGGCTCCTATTGTTGCTGCACAATCTGATCAGCATCTCCCAAGTGCGAATCAAGTGACTCTACGTCGGACGACATTGGATAATTTACTTGGCCATACTATTGCCGATGCCGATGTGGTCGAAATTCTACAACGTCTTGGCATGCAAGTAGAAACCACGTCACAAGGTTGGCAAGCGACTGCACCAACTTGGCGTTTTGATATCGCTATCGAGCAAGATTTAGTTGAAGAAATCGGCCGTATTTATGGCTATGACAATATTCCTAATCAAGCTCCTCAAGCGGCATTGAATATGAATGCCCACAAAGAAGCGCGTTTACCGCTCAAGCGTGTGCGTGATTTGTTAGTGGATCGTGGTTATCACGAAGCTATCACATATAGCTTTGTTGAACCGGAACAGCAAAAACTAGTGGTTCCGAATATAGAACCCCTCATTTTACCAAACCCAATTTCTGCCGATATGTCAGCGATGCGCCTTAGTTTAATCCAAGGCTTGCTGAATACGGTGGTGCACAACCAGAAACGTCAACAGCCGCGCGTACGCTTGTTTGAGCAAGGTTTGCGTTTTATTCCCGATCAAGCTGCTGAAAATGGTATGCGTCAAGAGCCTATGCTGGCTGGTGTGATCGCTGGTACTCGTGGTGATGAACATTGGAACATGGAAACGGCTAGCGTTGATTTCTTTGATTTAAAAGGCGATGTAGAAGCAATCCTCGATTTAACTGCGAATGGCCGAGCTTATCAGTTTACGGCAACGCAGCATCCGGCATTGCATCCTGGTCAGGCGGCTGCGATTGTGCTGGATGGTAAAGAGATCGGCGTGATTGGTACCGTTCATCCAGAACTTGAGCGTAAATTTGGTTTAAATGGTCGTACAATCGTATTTGAAATCGAATGGTCAGCGATTAATACCAAAGTGATCCCTGAAGCCGTCGCTCTATCTAAGTTCCCTGCAAATCGCCGTGATATTGCTCTGGTTGTCGATCAATATGTTGCTTCTGGTGACATCGTTGCTACTTGTCAATCGGCGGGTGGCTCGTTATTACGCGATGCTAAACTGTTCGATGTTTACGTTGGTAAAGGTGTTGAGGAGGGTAAGAAGAGCTTAGCTATTGCGCTTATCTTACAATCGGCAGAGCGAACGCTAGAAGATGCGGATATCACTGCTGCAGTGAACAATATTGTTCAAGCGGTGGCTGAACAGTACTCTGCAACACTGCGAGACTAAATAGATAAGATACATTCAGTAAACCAAAAAGCAGATCAAGTCGATCTGCTTTTTTTGTATAGAGAAAACCCCCAGCTAGGCTGGGGGTTCCGTAAAGCTTTCAGCTATAAGTCAGTTATAAAGCCCCTTTCAATTTGTTAAAACACTCTTGCGGTCTGGCAACTGCGAGAGTTAAACGAAA